>VGYV01000414.1 GCA_016872855.1 Planctomycetota bacterium | reverse complement strand
AGTACGTGATGATATGTTCGATGACTGGCTTTCCGCCCAGGACGTGTTCCTGGAGGATCTCGTGGACCTTGTGCCGGTCGAGCTTTCCGTAGCGGAACTCCTTGCCCGCCTTGTCGGTGATGGTCAACATCGGCTCCTGGTCGCAGAGGCCCAGGCAGCCGGTCTGCTTCACGGTCACGTGCTTGGCATTGGCTTCGCCCAGCTCGCCCACGACCTGGGCCAACACGTCCCGGGCCCCCGCGGCAATGCCGCACGTGCCCATGTGCACGACGAGGTGCAGCTCGCCCTGGCGCGTCCGCAGGTCCACGCCCGACTGCACCTTGTCGCGCAGGGCCTTCAGGTCGGCGGGGCTGGCAATCTTGCTCACAGGGTCATCTCCTTTCCCTTGGGCAGGATGATTGGATGAATGGATGGTTGGATGATCGCCAGAAGAGGTCTTTCACCCATCCAGTCATCCACCCATCCACTCATCCCTCCTCTTCTCACGCGTCACGCGTCACGGGTCGGCTGCTGGCGTCCTGGAGCCGAATCTGGTCCAGGATGTCCTTGACCTTGTTTGGCTTGACCCGCTGGTGCACCTCGTTGTCAATCATCATGGCGGGGGCGAGGCCACAGGCGCCGAAGCAGCGCGCCACGCCCAGCGAGAAGGCGCGGTCGGGCGTCGTCTCCCCCACGTCGATCCGCAGGTTCTCCTTGATCGCCGCGAGCACCTGCTTGGCCCCCCGCACGTAGCAGGCCGTGCCCATGCACACGCGCACCAGGTGCCGCCCGCGCGGGGCCGTGGAGAAGAACGAATAGAAGCCCACGACCCCCGCGACCTCGCTGTACGACTTGCCCATGCGCAGGCTGATCCTCTTCAGCGCCGGCTCGGGCAGGTAGCCGAAGAGGTCCTGGGCCGACTGGAGGACCGGGATCAGCGCCCCCGGCAGCCCGCTCTGCTGCTCGAGCAACTCATCGAGCTGGTCATGGAGCGCCTGCTCCGTCACCCGGTCCTCCGCGGCGACGCTCGCCGCCTTCACTTCCGACATCTGTTCTCTCCTTTGCCTTGGGACGGGATGAATGGATGATTGGATGGGTGGATGGGTGTCAGATTCTCGCACCCATCCATTCATCCATTCATCCATCCATCCACTCATCCAATCCGTTCACGCGACAATCTCCACGGCGGCCATCCCCTCCCGCACCTTCTCGGCCAGGCGGCGGGCCACCGCCAGCCCGCACCGCCCGCCGAGGGGGAGCTCCTTCTCGACCTCCGAGGACCGCACGACCCATTCGCGCGCCCCCCGCCCCTTCGGCGTCGCTTGCGAATCTGGAATCTGGGATTCGGAATCTGGAATCGCGTCCGCGTAGCGGACGAGCCGGCACCAGAGGTCCACCTCGGGGTTCGTGCACACCACGGACGAGAGCGTGGCGGCCAGGTCGCCCAGCGGGCTGCGGTCCACGTGGCTCAGGCGCATGCACGCCGCCACCAACGCGCCGCCGAGCGGCGAGCGGCCCAGCGTCACGCTCCCCCCCGCCTGCTCGGCCGTGCTCTGAAACAGGCTCAAGCCCAGCCCCGTTCGCTTCCCCGCCTTCGTCGTGTAGAACGGGTCGAGCGCGCGCTCCGACGACACGGCCAGGCCCGGCCCGTTGTCTTCCACCACGATCCGCAGCTTGTCCTGACCCAGGTCCTGCTCGATCGTCACCGAGATCACCGTCGCCTCGGCACGGATCGAGTTCTCCATCAGGTCCAGAAGGTGCAGCGACAAGTCACGCACGGCCGCACCTCCTGCTTGGCAATGCGGAGTGCGGAGTTCGGAGTGCGGAATGGAAAGAAGCAGGACTGGTCACGGGGGTCCTCCCCGGCTGGTTCTGGATTCCGCATTCCGCATTCCGCATTCCGCACTTGGCCTCACGTTCCCCCTCCCCTCCCGCAGCGCGGCGGCCAGCCCCTCGAAGCTGGCCTCCTCCAACTCGCACACGGTGCGGCCCGCGCCCAGCTCGTCGAGCGAATGGGCATCCGAGCCGCACACCACGGGCAACCCTTCTGGAATCTGTAATCTGGAATCTGGAATCTGGGATGCGGCTCGCCGCCGCGCGCCGGCCGCCGAAATCTCCGCGGCATCGAACCCGGCACCCTCCGGCCAGAAGCCCAACTGGGCGAGCACGCCGAACGACCGCCTGTCCACGTGCGCCGCCACGGCCACGCCCCCATGCCCGTGAATGAGGGCCACCGTCCCAGCCACGTCCAGGCCGCAGCCGGTCGAGAGCAATCGCCGGTCCTCCCGCGCCCGAGGTGGCAGCGCGGCCTCCACCTCGCGCCCCACCGCCTCGGCGGCCGCCGCATCGGGCAACAGGCCCAGCACATGCACCTCCTCCGCCGTCGTCACCTCGATCCCCGCCAGGACCGCAAGGCGCCCGCCGGCGGCCCCTTGAGTGGCCGCCACGTTGCCCGCGCTGTTGTGGTCGCAGACCGCGATCATGTCCAACCCCAGCTCAACCGCCCGCGCCACGATGGCGCCCGGCGTCATCTCCTCGGCGGCGCAGGGCGAAAGCGCCGTGTGAACGTGCAAGTCCGCCACGAAACGCCTCACGCATGGCGTCCCTTGATCGAATGGCGTGAAGATAAGGGCATTATTCCCAGCGCACCCCCAGGAGCGGACCGCCTAAAGGCCGAACTACCAACAGGTTGCGGCTTCGTTCGTAGTTCGGCCTTCAGGCGGAAATGCCTTATCTTCACGCCATTCGTCCCTTGATCCCCAGAGCGTACAGCTCGCCCACGATGTCGAACGCCGAGGCCGTCGAGCGCAGGAGCGGGATTTCCTCCTCGACGGCCCTCGCCCGCACGGGCGGCTCGGGCGCCCTTCCCGCGGCGAACACCACCGCCGCCAGCCCAGCGTGCGCCGCCACCGCCAGCACGTTCATGTGCACCTGGATGGTCACCAGCACGCCGCCGCGCGGCGCGTTCGCCAGCACGTCGCTCAACAGGTCCGACACGTGCCCCCCCGCCGCCTCGCGGCCCTCCAGCGGCAGCTCCGGCGTCAGGTTCTCCAGCCCCAGGCCCTCCACGATGTCGCCCAGCTTCATCGAACTTCCTCCTGCGTCGGACGGGGATGGCTGGATGATTGGATGGGTGGATGGGTGTCGCAACCCGGCCCGTCCGCTCGGCCATTCATCCACACATCCATTCCTCCATTCATCCCTTCCTGAGCACGCACGCCGACGCCTCGGCTCTGCCCAGCACGATGTCCTCGGCCAGCGCCCGACACGTCGGCGCCCCGCACACCCCGCAGTCCAGGCCCGGAAGCTCCCGAACCAGGCGGTCCAGCTCTGCCAGCTTGGCGATGGCCCGGCCCATGTCGTCGTCCAACCGCAGCCCCCTGCGCGCCGCGAACGCCTTCTCCCGCCGCACCGCGCGAGAAACGACGTCGGAGGTCGTTTTCGCCTCCTTTTCCCAGCGCCAGCGGGCCACCGCCGGCACCTCGCGCAGCAGGAGCGAGCCGAAGCAGCCCTCCTCGCACGCGTGCAGCTCCAGCACTGGCACGTCGCTCAACAGCCCATTCTCCGCCGCCTCCAGCGCCCCCATCACCCGCCGAATGCCGCTGACGACGACGGTGTCGGGCGCCGGGACCGCGCTCTGCTCGCTCTTCTCAATCTGCAATCTGCAATCTGCAATCTGCAATTCCCTCCCCCTGCCCCCTTCGGCGGCCCAGCGCAGAATCGCGTGCGCCGGCAGCCCGGCGCACACGCCCACGATCCCGCGAAGCCGCCCGGGCAAGCGAGCGAGCACGCTGCATTGGGCGGGGCAGCCCACCACAACCGCAGCGCCCCGGTCCGCTCGCTCGCCTACCGCGGCCTCCACAGGGGAGGCGAAGGGGGCAAGGTGGCTGATCAGCGACGGGAACCGCATCTCCACCAGGTTCACCACGGCGGGACACACCGGCGACAGCACGGGCCACGCTCGCCCCTCGTCCCGCGCCCAGACAGCCACGGCCTCCCGCAGGGCCTGCTCCCAGCCCGCGAGCACCTGGACATCAGGGAAACCCAAGTCGGCCAGCCCCGCCAACGCCGCTTCCACACACACTCCGGCCCCGAACTGCCCCAGGAGGGCCGCCGGCACAACCAGCGGCGCGCCCTTCAGGGCGTCGAGCGACTCCTCCACGCCCTTGAGCGCCAGCGCGCCCGAGGCGCAGGCCCCGATGCATGCCCCGCACTCGATGCACAGGTGTTCCAGCACGAGGGGGCGTCCGCCCCGCACGCGCAATGCCTCAGTCGGGCATGCCCGCAGGCAACGCAGGCAGCCAGTGCATCGCCCGGCCACGACTTGCACGGCCACCTCGCGCCGGGCCGCCGCGGCCTGCGGGGCGAAACGGATCATAAAGCGTACACATGTACCCCTTCCGGGCGCGGACTCGATCTGGAAGCGGTCACTATTCCGGCGGATGTTCGGCAGGCCCATCCCGGCCCCGAAGCCCAGTTCGCGCGCCGCAGCGGGAGCAGTCGAGTAGCCCTCTCTCATCGCCTGCTCGATGTCGGCGATCCCGGGGCCAGCGTCGGCCACCTCCACATCCAGCACCCCGTCCTCCAGTGTCACCCGCATTTCGCCACCCAGCGAATGAATGATGACATTGGTCTCTGCCTCGTATGCCGCAATCATCGCGCGCCGCAGCGCCAGCGGGTCCATCCCGACCTTCTTCAGCATCTCCTTCAGGCTGCCCGAGGCCGCCCCCACACGTTCGTAGTCGCCAGCGATGATGCGGTACATGGCTGTGCTCATAGGAATTGGATGTTTGGATGAATGGATGAATGGATGAATGCCAGACCCCAAGGTCGCGTTCTTTCATCCATCCAAACATCCATCCATCCACCCATCCTCATCGGTCAGCTCCTGCCGCCTTCAGGCATTCGTAGAGCCGCCCGCAGGTCTCGAACATGTCGAACGGCGAGACGAGCAGCACGGTGCCACTGCTCGCCGCGGCGGCCAGGAGCTCGGGGCCGGGGACGACTCCGTTCAGGAGGCACACCGCCGAGGCATCCATGAGCGCGGCGGCGCGAACCAGTTGGGCCGTCGCCAGATTCGTCACCACCAGCGTCGTCGCCCCCGCGTGGTTCAGCAGATCGCTCATCCTGTCGCCCGCGTAGACGCGCTCGACAACTCGCGAGCCATCGCCCTCGGGCGTCACCACCCTCGCCCCGAGCCTGTCTGCCAACTCATCGAGCCTCATCTCGGCCTCCGAACTCCCGCCGATCCCGATCAGCAACCAGCATGCCGAAGGGCGAAGAAGCCATCGAGCGCTCCGCAACGCTTTGCCTGATAACGACTTAGCAATCCGCCGTCGCGTCTCTACCGCCTTCCCCGGCCACGGCTGCTTGGGCACAAGTCTCCCATGTGCAGCCTGTGCCCCACGCCGGCTTGACCGCGAGGGAAAGAAGTCCGCGATTCCACTTGACAATGCCCGGTAATGTGATATACTGAGGGCGTGGGCGAGGAAGCGGGAGCCGCCTCGCCCAAAGGGTGTGCCGGCGGAGGGGCTCACCCAACGGCTGGCACGTAGGCCAGCCGCTGCATGCCAACCTGATTCCGCAAATCCAGACAACACAGCGGATTACGGCCACGCGACGGCCCCTACCGGGCCGCGGCCACTGGCCAAAGGAGGCGCCTAGCGAAGCACTGTGCGAAAGGGCGTACCCCCCCTCTCCCTCGGGGCTCATCTTTGCCCACATCTCGCGGTCTTGCAGCCCGCGAACGCGGGCGAGCCAGCCGTAGCCCAGGGCGACCGAAGGGAGCCCTGGGAGCGGGCACGGAAAAGACTCCCGGAGTCTTTTTCGCACGCCCGCGGAAAAGACTCCCGGAGTCCTTTCCGCGCCGGCGGCGTTCGGGAGGAGAGTGTGACGGAGACCCTTGGTTGAAGGAGAACGAGGCATGGAGCCGGAAGGAGTGTACACGAAGACGGAGGATGCACGGAAAAGACTCCCGGAGTCTTTTTCGCACTGCGCCCGCGGAAAAGACTCCCGGAGTCCTTTCCGCGTGGGGGACCCTGGGCGCGGCAAGTCCTTGCTGGCGCTCGACATGGCGGCGCGGGTGAGCCGCGGCGCGCCCTGGCCCGACGCGTGTGGCACAGGCGCCCCCGCCTGCACGGAAAAGACTCCCGGAGTCTTTTTCGCCCCGCTTCGGGGGCTCTACCCTGGGGGGCCTTTTTCCCAGGGCTCCCTTCGGTCGCCCTGGGCTACGGCTGGATCACCCCCTTCGGGGGCTGAGCAGGAGCCCACGAGAAGATGTGGGCAAAGTGCAGCCCTCGGGGAAGGGGCTGGGGTGAGGGCGCCTGGGCCAGCGCGGGCGCCGCCGGAGGCACCCTCACCCGCCCGCCCGTGGCGGGCGACCTTTCCCCTGGGAAAAGTGCGGGCCTCCGCTGAGGGGGGCGGCCACGCGCGGCGCTGTTCGGGAGGGGTGCGTCGGGAACCCTTGCTCGAAGGAGAACGAGGCATGGAGCCGGAAGCAGTGTACACGAAGACGGAGGATGGGACCTACGGGGTCGCCTGGGTGGACGATCTGGGGAGAGTGGGTCCGCGGGCGGTGAGGTGGCTGTGGCCCGGCCGGGTGCCACTGGGCAAGGTGACGCTGCTGGTGGGGGACCCTGGGCGCGGCAAGTCGTTGCTGGCGCTCGACATGGCGGCGCGGGTGAGCCGCGGCGCGCCCTGGCCGGACGCGTGTGGCACAGGCGCCCCCGCCTGTGCTCCCACAGCCGACGGCGGCTGTGCTACACAGTGCGCGCCGCTCGGGCGGACGGTGCTGCTGAGTGCCGAGGACGACACGGCGGACACGATTCGGCCGCGTCTGGACGCGCTCGGGGGCGACGCGAGCCGCGTGAGCGTGGTGCGGTGCGTGAACTGGGAGGACGTGGACCGCAATGAGCCGCTGTCGCTGGCCCGCGACATGGAACTGCTGCGGGCCGTGTCGCGGAAGCGGAGCGACACGCGGCTGGTGGTGCTCGACCCGATCAGCGCCTATCTGGGCGGAGGCGAGAGCTGTAACAACGCCGACCTGCGGCGTGTGCTCGCGCGCGTGAAGGCGCTGGCGGAGGAGCTGGACCTGGCGGTTCTGGCCATCACGCACCTGACGAAGCGGCGGGCCGCCGAAGCCGGCCTCTCGCGGACGGCTCTGCGCAAGGCGCGGCGGGACCTGCGCGTGGCGACATTCCATGGGTGCCGCACCGCCCCCTGGCTGCTCCGCCTGCCCGGAGACCCGGCGGACGCAGAACCGCCAAGTCCCCAGGTCGGACCGAGTGGCGTTCCGAGTGCGCAGGCGGGTGGATGAATAAGGATGCGATGGCCACCGTTCAGGCGCGCCCCTCCCCATGCGCGCAGGGGCGCGCCTGAACATCTGAACGGCGCGTGGGACCGGGACGCGAGTTGTAAAGCATTGGCCTGAGTTCACTTATGGCTTGTCGTGCAGCCGGCCGGCGCGC
>VGYV01000413.1 GCA_016872855.1 Planctomycetota bacterium | reverse complement strand
TGGCCCCGCCTGGGCTTCGAGAGCCTGAGGCTCACGGGCGGCGGGGAGGGCGTCGCGCCCAATGTCGCTCGGCCGCCGAGGCTCCAGGTCTGGAACCACCCTATCATCGAGCGGCCGATGGCGAGTGACTGGGGCGACCCGTGCGAGCCGCTTCGGCCCGTGCGTCTGGCCGGCCCGCGCAATGCTGTGCTATCGGGTGTGGTTGTGGTTGGCGGCAAGGGGCAGCTACGCGGGCTGAAGGCGATTCCAGATTCCACATCCCAGATTCCAGAGGGCAAGCCGCTGAAGGCGCCCGCGGAGTGCCTGTTCCTTCAGCCGGACGGCGAACTGCCTGGTTCGTTCGGCAGCCTGGTCGCCGAGGCGCCGCAGGGCAATGCGGTGCAGCCGGTTTGGCTTCGCGTGCGCGTGCCGGCCGACGCGAAGCCGGGCGACTACACGGGCAAGGTCACCATCGCCAGCGACGGGGCAGAGCCAATAGCGGTGCCCATCGAGCTGAAGGTCCACGATTGGGCGATGCCGTCGCCGAGGGACTTCACGGCGCACGTCGGCCTCGTCCAGTCGCCTGATTCGCTGGCGCTGCACTACGGCGTCGAGATGTGGTCGGAGGCCCACTGGCGGCTCATCGAGCGCTCGTTCCAACTGCTCGGTGAGGTGGGGAACAAGGTGGTCTTCATCCCCGCAATCCGCCGCACCCACTTCGGCAACGAGCACGGGATGGTGCGGTGGGTGAGGGCCGATGGGGGTTACAGGCACGACTTCTCGATTGCCGAGAAGTACCTCGACACCGCGCTCAAGCACCAGGGGAAGCCCCAGGTCGTCTGCTTCTACTGCTGGGAGCCTTACACGGGCGGCAAGTACCTCGACCACGCGGCAAAGAAGGGCGGCAAGGGGATGTGCTTCACCGTGCTCGACGCGAAGACGGCCAAGCTCGAGGAGGCCGAAGGCCCGAAGTGGGGTGAGCCGGCCGCCCGCGAGTTCTGGAAGCCCGTGATGGACGGCTTCCGCGACATCCTGGCCAAGCGCGGCATCGAGGACGCGATGATGATTGGCTTGGCCGGCGACACGCGGCCGACGAAGGAGGCGGGCGAGGACCTGCTCGCCGTGGCGCCGAAGGCCCGATGGGTCGTCCACTCGCACGCCACGGCGGACGCCCTTTGGGGCATGCCCGTGGGCTACCTGTGCGACGTGTGGGGCGCGCCCCAGGCCCCCGATCCGCCCAAGCGCCTCTACGGTTGGCAGAACCCCTTCCTGCGGGCCACCTTCCCCAGGGCAGGGAGCAACACGGTCGGCTCGATGCATCCAAACGCCCCGCTCGCAATGTGGTATCTGTCCCTCGAGGCGATGCAGGCGGCGGGCATCCACGGCTTCGGGCGCGTGGGGGCGGACTTCTGGCCCGTCATCCCCGGTCCGGAGAAGCGGAAGAAGACCATCCTCGGCCGCTTCCCCGAGAGCGGCTGGGGCCAGCTCAGCATGACCGAGAGCGCCGCGTGGACCCTCGCCGCCGGCAAGGACGGCGCGCTGCCCACGCTGCGCTACGAGATGGTTCGCTCCGCCCAGCAGCAGGCCGAGGCACGCATCTTCATCGAGCGCGCCCTGGCCGACCCCGCGAAGCGCGCGAAGCTGGGCGATGCGGCGGCCCGCATCGAGAAGCTGCTTGACGACCGCACCCGCGCTCTGAATTACGCCCGCTCGCGGGGCTGGGACTACTTCCTCAGCTCGGGCTGGCAGGCGCGCGAGGAGGCCCTGTACGGGACTGCCGCCGAAGTGGCGAAATGCCTCGGAGGGAACTGAAGTGAGACCATCAGCAGTTGTCGTCGCGCTGCTTGCGCTCCTGGCGAGTGCTTGGGCCGCTGACTGGCCGCAGTTCATGCGGACCGCCGACCACGCGGGCGACGCCGCCGACGAGGCCCTTCAGCTCCCGCTCGGCCTCGTCGCCCAGGTGAGGCTTGATGATGCCATCATGGCCTCGCCCGCAGTTGTCTCCGGCCTTGCCTACGTCGTGGACCAGATGGGCGCCGCCTACTGCGTGGACCCGCGAGCGGGGCGCATCCTCTGGAAGGCGGCACCCGATGCCGAGAGGGCCAAGGGCTCGAACACCTCCTCCCCCTGCGTGGTCGGTGGCCGCATGTGCTTCGGCACCACCGCGGGCATGCTGCACTTCCTGAATGCCGCCGACGGGAGGGTCGTCAAGTCAGCCGACGTCGGCGCGCCGGTCGTCAGCGCCGTGACCTCCGCCAATGGCCGCGTCTACCTTCAGGTTCTCGACGCCGTCGTTCGCTGCTTCGACGCCGACGGCAACGAGCTCTGGGCCTGGGACCACTACAAGCGGTACAGCGAGCCGCCCGAGGTGACGAAGGCCGAGGCCCCAAGACGCGGCCATCCCGGCAGCTACGAGCGCCCCCACTACGGCGGCGGCGACGTGGCCGTATCCGGCTCCCGCGTCGTCACCAGCATGGGCTGGGACCTCCTGTGCCTCGAGGATAAGGGCGGGGAGGCAGCTCTGGCCTGGTGCCGCCGCTGCCCAGCGGGCCGTGATGGGCCGATGCCAATGTCCTCCTCCATCTGCGGTGGACACGTCTACACGGCTGGGATGGGAGCGGACGGCTGCCTGGGGCTGATGCGCTTCGCGCTCCAGGATGGCGCCAGCGCCAGGGATGGCGGCCTCGGCATCCCCTTTCCCTGGAGCACGGCCGCCTCGCGCGGCACGAGCGTCGTGACCCGCCGCGAGTCCTGGCGCAACGACATCATCTGCCTCTACGATTGGGAAGGGAAGAAGACGACCGAGCTGTGGCACAACCAGGCTGCCGCGACGCCCCTCGTCTCCTCCCCGTGCCTCACGAGAGAACACTGCGTCATCGCCTCGCTCAGCGGCGAGTTGATCGTGGCCGAGCTGGCGCCCAAGCCGGCAGCCAAGCCGTTCATCTTCAGGACCCCAAGCGGCAAGGGCATAGGCTCCTCGCCCATCGTCTCGGGCGGCTGCGTGTACTTCGGCTGCGACGACGGGTATCTCTACGTGCTGGGGCCTGGCGGCACCCTCGAGCCGACGCGCGACGCCAAGCCCAGCCTCCACGAACGCAGGGGCAGACCCCAATCCCCCACGGGCCGCAGCTACGGGTGGCCATGTGTCAACGGCAACCAGGCGAACACAGGCTTCACGGACGACCCGGCCCTCAAGCCGCCATTGGGGCTCGCCTGGGCCGCACGCGGCTTCGGCCACTTCAAGACCCCCTGCATCGCCACAGAGGAAGGCGACGTGTTCACAGTCACCCTCGACCGCACGGTGAGCTGCCTGGAGCAGGCCACGGGACGGCTCCGCTGGCGCCTGCGGCTGCCGCCGGATAGCTCGGGCCATTGGAGTTCGGCCTGCCCCTTGGCCGCCGACGGCCGCCTCTACGTCCCGTGCCCCAACCGCCCGCGCGGGGGCGGCAAGCTCCTGTGCCTCGACGTGCGCGACGGGCGCATCCTCTGGTCCGCAGAGACCGGCGAGAAGTTCATCTGGAACCGCGCCTCGCCCCTCCTCGCCGCGGGCAACGTGGTCTACAGCTACCAGAAGAAGGGCACACCGCCGACGAGCCTCATCGCGGCCTGGGATGCGGCGACCGGCACCCCTGCCTGGCAGGTGGAGCTAAACGTCACCTCGGGCGTGGGAGCCACCGCCGCCGGCTGCCGGGCACCCGGAGCTGGCGACGGGTCGGGCGACACGGTCTACTTCACCTGCGGCACAGAAGCGTGGGGTTGGAAGCCTGAAGGCGACCGCAAGCGCGGCGAGACAATCGCCATTGACGCCAAGACGGGCACCATCCTCTGGCGAACCCACGAGTTCTTCGGCTCCAACTACGGCACTCAGCCTGTGCTCGTCGCCGACAAGCTGTTCATGTGTGAGCTTCACAACAAGCTCTACTGCCTCTCGGCAACCGACGGCAAGCTCCTCTGGAAGGCATCGGGCGGCAACTCCCACATGAGCGCAGGCCCGGACTTCCTGGTCTCGCGGGGCTATGCCGGCGCCGCATCGAGGAATAGCCTTGCGGACGGCAGCCCGTCCAGGGGGCTGGTGAAGGGGGGGCAACTGGGCGGCGATGCCCACGCCTGCGGCCCCGTGGCGCTCACATCGGGCGGGCTGGCTCTGGCCGTCACGGTCGCGGGATTCCACGTCCGCGACTCGGCGACGGGCGAGCTGCTGTGGCTGTCGCCCGGCTTTGCCCCACGTTCGTGCCTCAACCCCGCCGTGGCGAACGGCCGCGTCTTCTTCAACAGCTCCGCCAACGGAATGGTCTACTGCTGGGAGCCAGCACGATGAGCCTGACCGTCTGCGCCTCGCCTTCCCCACTCGTCGGGTGCTGTGTCGGATTTGTGCGGCTAGGCACACTAGAAACCAAACCCAGTCTGCCTGGGTTCGGTTTCTCCTCGGCGCCGCCGGCCAGGCCGCGGGCGGACGGAACCCCTATTGAACCGACCGCAGAACCGCTCGGTTCAATAAGGTGTGCCCAGCCGCACAAATCCGTTGCTGCGGCCTCACTCCTCTTCGTCCTTGTCCTCGCAGCCGTCGTCGAATCCGGTGAGCCGGCCTTCACCACAAGACCGAACGCCCGACGCGACGGCGGCAGGGTGGCAATCGAGTTCGCCGTTGACCGCGCGACCGACGTTGCGGTCTACGTCGAGGACGCCAGCGGCAAGGTCTTGCGGCGCCTGGCGGCGGGCGTCCTCGGCCCTAACGCGCCCGAGCCGCTGGCCAAGGACTCGCTGAAGCAAACACTTGTGTGGGACGGCACGGATGACCTGGGCAACGCCGTCCCGCCCGGCCCGGTGCGCGTGCGGGTGGGCGCGGGGATGCAGGTTCGCTACGCTGGCGTGGCGTTCGCCAAGGATGCAGGCCCCAACGGAATCGTGGATGTGACCGGCCTCGCTGTCCGGCCCGATGGGCGGCTCTATGCCCTCGGCAACCGCTGGTCACGCTACTCCTGGCAGAACACCGCCGTCTCCATCTTCCGCCGTGACGGCTCGTATGAGAAGACGATCAAGCCCTTCCCGCCGACCCTGGCGCCGGAGCGCGTGGCCCCCCTCGGCGCGTTCAAGACCAATGAGGGCGACCTGATCCCCGTCATTCACCGCGTTCTCGGCACGACGTTCTACCCGCATGAAGACCGCTCGGACCAGCAGATGGCAGTCACGCGAGACGGCACGCTCATCCTGGCGGTCGTCGCCCCCGGCCTCAACGCAGTGACCCGAGGAGAGAGCGCACACCTGGCAGCCATAGACGCCGATGGCGGCATCCCCCTGTCCTCTTACGCCGGCCCGCTCCTGCGGGAGAAGCACGGCTTCGACCGCGTACACCTGGCCGTGGGGAGCGACGACGCAACGGTCTACCTGACCAGCCTTGGCCCGCGCCGCCATGTGAGCAACGTGGGCACGATGGCCTTCAACGCCCCGGCCCTCTTCCGAGCCACGCTTCCCGCCCTCGGCCCCGCGGAGCCAGTCTTCGGCGACCCCGCGGCGCCCGGCAACGATGACACCCACCTCAACGACCCCCGCGGCATCGCCTGCGACGGCAAGGGCCACCTCTTCGTAGCCGACTTCGCCAACAACCGCGTCGTCGTGCTGGATGAGAAGCAGATGAAGCTCACGGCCGCGGTTCAGGTCGAGGCCCCCGAATGGGTCGGCGTCAATCCCCGAACGGGCGAGCTATATGTGCAGAGCAAAGACCAGGTGCTCAAGCTCTCGGGTTGGCGCGAGCCGAAACAGGTGGCCGCCGCTTCGCTCGCCTGGGCGCAGGACGGGCTGAAGGGCGAGGACAAGAAGCGGCTGCGCCTCTTCTTCGCCCTCGACGCGGCCGCCGAGCGCCCCGTTCTATGGGTGGGCCGCAGCCGCGGCATTGACCCGCTGCGCCGCTGCGAGGACCTCGGCGACAAGTTCTCCGACTTCGCGCCCGCGGGCTGCTACAACGCTCCCTACCTGTGGAACCTGTCCGTTGACCCCACCCGCCAGGACGTCGCCTGCCGCGTCAGCGATGGCAGCCTGGAGATCGTCAACGAGGCGACAGGCAACACCGAGCGGGTTCGGGCAGATTACGCAACCGTGTGCCGCCTCGGCCCCAAGGGCGAGGTCTACGGCATGCACCACTGGAGCAAGACCGGCATCATCCGCTACGACCGCAAGGGAAAGACCATCCCCTTCGAGTCCACGGCCGCCGACCCCGAGAAGGAGCGGCAGGGCCGCCTCCGAAACAAGCCATCGGGCACAACCTGCTGGGAACGCGACTTCTACGTTGACCGCCGCGGCGACATCTATGTGAAGAACCGCGGCGAGGTCTATCACGGCCTGATGACAGTGCAGGTCTACGGCCCCGACGGCGCGCACAAGCGCACCGCGGTCTGGCTCACCTGCGACGGCTCCCTCGGCCCGCGCGTGGACCCCAGGGGCAACCTCTACATGGGGGAGTGTATCAAGCCCATCGGCAAGCCCTATCCCGACCTCTTCGCCGGCCGGCTGCCCAAGCTCGCCGAACGCGAGTACACCTGGATGTATGGCAGCCTCGTCAAGTTCGGCCCACAGGGCGGAGCCGTCTGGTTCCCCCACGACTACGACTCCAACACTCGCAAGGAGTTCCCGTATCCCTTCGAGGGCGAGCCGAAGCTCGATCCCGCCCTCCCCCGCGAGAAGGTCAGCGGCAACCGCGGGCCGCACTTGGTCAAGGAGCCCTTCGACCTCCAGGGCGCGCTCTGGTGGCGCTTCGGCTTCTCATACCTCCTCGACATGTCCCGCTGCGGCACCGACCGCTGCCACTGCACGGCCTGCGACTTCGACGTTGACGACTTCGGCCGCGTCTTCTACCCCGACCAGGGGCGCTTCCGGGTTGAGGTCCTCGACACCAACGGCAACGAGATTCTCCACTTCGGCGGCTTCGGGAACCAGGATTATTGCGGGCCGGACAGCTACGTGGTGGACCCGAAGACCAAGCTCCTGCGGCCCCGCAGACCCGATGATCCGGCCGATATTGAGAGCCCCTTCGCCAAGCCCGAGATAGCCTTCAACTGGTTCGTCGGCCTGGCCGTGTCCGACCGCTTCGTCTACGTCGCCGACGGCGCCAACCGCCGCGTCCTGCGCTGCGAGATTGGCTACGCCGCTCAAGAGACCTGTGAAGTAAGTGCATTGCCCTACAAATGAGGAGACAAGGGCGCGGTCGCTCTGATCTCTTGCTCCCAAAGGGAGCACAGTGGGTAGCCGGCGGCTTCAGCCGCCGGACTCGTGCGCCAGGAGTAAAGAAGTCCCGAAGGGACGGCAGACACGTGGGCGGGGTGTCTCCCATGGGCTTCTACCGTCCCTTTGGGACTGGGCCGTGTGCATGCCCGCACTTCGATCTCTTGCTCCCGAAGGGAGCACAGTGGGTAGCCGGCGGCTTCAGCCGCCGGTCTCGGGCGCCAGGAGTAGAGAAGTCCCGAAGGGACGGCAGACACGTGCGCGG
>VGYV01000412.1 GCA_016872855.1 Planctomycetota bacterium | reverse complement strand
GCCACCATAGGTCTGCCCGGTGATGAGGCCGAGGTAGATGGAGCCTGGCATCATGACGAAGCCGACGAAGAGCGCGGCGACGACGATGTTCCAACTGAAGCCCCATTGGAACGGCGTGCCCTCGGGCACTATCTCGTACTTCTCTTGGGTCAGCGTGTCGTCAGCCAACTGCTTTGCCCTTCTGCCTTCGGTCATGCCGAGCTTGCCGAGGCATCTCTCCTATCCCGGCGCGATGGCAAGAGAGATTCCTCGACTGCGCTTCGCTCCGCTCGGAATGACGCCCTTTCATCGCTACACGGCCGGCGCGGGTGCAGGCACGGCCTCGCCGACGAGGCGCGTGCCCTCTTCGGCGTACTCGGCCTTCGTGCCGCTCGGCACGGTGCGCCAGACGAGGAACTGTTTCCTCAAGACGTTGAGGAACCCGCGGTTCATCCGCTGCCACGACAGCGTGTCGCCGCTCACACGGTGGATGAGGACCTCGATGCGGTAGATGTTGAACTCGCCGGTGGGCACGGCCTCGAAGCGGACATCCTGGCTGATGCCCAGGTCGTAGGGCGCGAGCCAGCAGCGGGCCGAGATCACGTAGTCGGCCTTGCCGCCCGGCTCGCCCTTGGCAAGCGTGACGTCCTCGGTGTAGAAGGCGCCGATGGAGGTTTCGCCGTAAGACTGGAGGAAGCGCGCGAGGTAGCAGTACATGCCGAGGATTTCGGCTCCGCCGACGGTGAAGGGGAAGTCGAACTGCCAGCGGTCCCCCTCGGGGGGCGGGAACTCCCAGCGGCGCGTGACGTCGGGCACGGCCATGTCGGACGCCTTCTTGGCGGGGTAGAGGCTCGAGAGGAACACGGTGATCATGACGACGAGGCTGGAGTAGATGGCGGAGAGGGAGGAGTAGTTGAGGGTGATGGTGCCGAGGAGGCCGAGGTGGAAGACGATGTTGGCGACGAGCTGGCCGAGGAGGTAGCCCGCGACGGCGCCGACGGTGGCGTAGACGGCGGATTCGGCGAGGAAGAGCGCGGCCACGTGGGTGGGTGCCAGGCCGACCGAGCTGTAGATGTAAATCTCGCGGAAGCGCTCGTAGACGGCGCCCATCATGGTGTTGAGAACGATGAGCGCCGCGATGAGGATGGGGACGAAGAGGTTGCCCACTCCGCCGAACGAGGTGGTCTGGAGCGAGCTCCACACCCTCACCCGCGCGTCCTCGCCCGTGCCCTGGGCGATGAAGAGGTTCATCGCCACGCGTTGCATGAAGCGGCGGATGTCGCCCGAGAACTCCTTGAACGGCTTGGTGGCATAGACCTGGGGGGCAATCGCGCCATCCGCCGCAGGCCGCCCCTTGTAGGTCGAGAGGGCGATGGAGTTGAGCGTGCCGCCAATGTCCCTGGCAAGCTGGTAGGGGACGAGCATGGAGTTGGACGACTCGATGTGGGTGAACGCCTGGATGGGCGCCTTGGCGGCCTCGTCCGGGTTCTCCTCCACCTGCATCCGGGCACCTTCCTGCTGCGTGTCCACGGGCGTCAGCTTCTCGTCGTCGAGGTCCCTGTACTTGTTGAACTGCTCGGAGTTGAGGAGGCCGATGACGGTGAACTCGTGTCCGAGCATGAGGATGCGGGGCTTCTCGGCGTCGGTCTTACCCTTGATGGCCTCGGGCTTGATGCCCACGCGGCCCGCCACGTCGTCGGGCAGGATGCAGGCGTAGCGGTCGCCCTCGCGGAACCAGCGGCTGCCGGGCAGGAGGAAGCTCTGCGGCCCAGTCGTAGGGTTGACGTAGACCTCTTCGGGGGTGAGGCCGACGATGCCGTTGACGTTGCTACGGCCGCCGGCGGAGGCGAATTCGAAGAACTCCTTCTCGCCGCGGGTCTTGGCGAGGAGCCAGGCGCGCGGGGCGATGGTGGCCGTGGCGCTGAACTCGCTGCGGAGATAGTCGAGCACGATGTCCTGGAGGCCGCGCCAGTTGCGGTCGCGCACTAGGGCGCCCTCGTAGCTGGGCTTGTTGGCGCGCGACAGCTCGAAGATGTAGAGGGAGGTCTGGATGGAGGTGAAGGAGAGGACGGTGAAGGTGAGGAGCGTGAGGGTGACGGCAGTGAGGCCGGTGCGGACTCGACGCTTACGGAGGTTTGAGATGCCGAGCATGATGGCGGCGTAGCTGGCGGAGAGGCGGCCCACGTCGGCCTGCTGGATGCCTGTGGCGGCCTGCTTCATCTTGCGGATTTGCTCGTTGAACTTTCCAACGACGATGAAGAGGACGATGACTCCCATGGCGAGGATGACGAAGGCGAGGAGGATGATGTAGGGGCTGGTGGAGAGCTTGAAGGCAGGGTGGACGTAGCGGAGGATCATGAATACGACGAGGAAGATGATGGCGAAACCTGCGATGCGCTTGCGGATGTCGGCCGCGCCGACAAGGAGCCGTTCCATGAAGAACGCGAAGGGGATGAGGAGGATGAAGTAGAAGACGACCCCCTTCACCGTGTCGTCGGCCTGGGCGGAAACCTCGGGGTAGGCTTTGGCCTCGTAGCCCCAGGCGCGGCGGGACTCGGCGATGAAGCGCTCGTGGTCGAGATTGCGGCGGGCCTTGTCGGCCTCGACGAGGGCCTCGCGGGCGCGATCGTGGAGGCCCGGCTCGCCCGGTGGGGGGCCTGCCTGCCCCTGCTTGGGGAAGTTGGCCAGCATGGGATTGCTGATGCCGTAGCGCTCCATCTCGCGGAGGCGGTAGTCGTTGAGCACCCACATGTCCCAGGCCACGCGATAGGTGGGGAAGAGGAGGGAGCGGCCTGTGACGGGGTAGCCTGCGCCGCGTGCCTCCTTGAGGGTGATGCCGAGGTCGGCGGCGCGCCCCTCCGGGGGCCTTGCGACGATGCGGCCCTCCCGCTCGAGTTCGGCGTTGGTCAGGAGCAGCTTGATGCCGAAGAGGCCGGTGCCCATGTGGATTTTGAGGCGTTGCTCGTCGCCCGTCTGGGGCTCGTACTTGCCGAAGACGACGGCGGCGCTGGTGATGAGGCCCTCCTGGCGGCTCTGGCCGGGCACGTAGCGCGCGCCCCACTGCTGCGGCTCCGAGTTGTCGGTCCCCAGCACCCCCAGCATGTCCAGCACCGTCAGGTAACGGGAGTCCACGATCTCGAGGATGGTGAGCGGCTTGCAGCGGAAGAGGACGCATTGGGTGCCGCCGCCGTACTTGGCGGCGTTGGGATACGTTTGCTTCCCCTGAGCACCTTCGTCCTGGGCGTAGGCGATCAGCCCGTCGTCGTCCATCTTGTAGGCCATGACCGGCACGTCGCCCCAGCGCCACTCCAGGATGAAGGGAAAGTAGTACTGGCCTTCGAACTGGCCGAAGGCAACGTTGACGTCCTTGGCCTCGTAGGTTCCCGTGGTGCCGCGCAGGGTGAGGGAGCGAAGGACCCGCAGGTTGGGGTCAACGTCCGGCGCATCGGCAGGCAGCTTCACCTCCGTGATGGCGCCGCCGCGGAAGAGGCGCCCGAGCCAGCCGGGCGGGTCGAGGTCCACGTCCAACTCGAAGCGGTCGGGCGGGACGAGGATTGGTCCTCGGTATCTGGCGTTGCCGACCTGGATGTGGGCGTGGCCCTCGCGGGGGAGGTTCGCGGGGGCGTCCTCCTCTGGCGGGATGAAGCGGCCGCTGCGCTTGCCGATCTCGGCGGGGGCAGCCTCCCACCAGCCCCTCAGCGGCTCGGCCCCCGCGATCGGCAGCGAGACCAGGGGCTCGCCGGCGTGCCTGGCCTTGCCCTCCTCCTCGTGGACGAAGCGCTCGGCGACCCGGATGGTCGCCGTCGCGCCCTTGCCCGTGGCGGCGCGGCGGGGCGTGTGCGTCCTGAGCCACCCGCGGCTCTGGACCACCGCCTCGGCGTCCTGCAGCCCCCCGATGCGGTCCGACCAGACGTTGAGCGTCACGCGGCGCGAGTTCAGCGTCACGGGGTCAATGTAGAAGCCTTCCTTGTGGTCGCCGCCGCAGGGGTTCCTATCCTGGGCATACGCGGTGTAGAGGGTGCGCACCCCGGCGTTGGTCATGGCGGCGTGGAAGTGGCGAAAGGTGACGACGGCGCCGCCGAGGGGGGCCTTGGGGATGTTGGGGTTCAGCCCACGGTCAAACCAGGTGGCGTTGCCCTGGGTGTAGTTGATGCGGTTCTGGAGGCGGAGCTTGCTGTCTGTGAAGAACTTGATGTCGCGTCCCGCCTTCGCAATCAGGGCTGCGACGGTTTTCACTTGGGTGTGGAGCTTTTCGACGTCGAGCCGCTCGAGCGTGTCGTTCGGCGTGTCCACCAGGTTGCGGATTTCGTTGGGCGTGAAGAGCGTCACGGCGTCCTTGCCGCGGGCCTCCACACCTTCGGAATCGAAGGCCACGGGGCGCGGGACGAAGTTCTTCCAGGTCTTCTTCGGCGGCGTGATGGCGTTGATGTGGGGGCAGGTGGCCTCGGACGTGCTCTTGCGGAAGACGCGTGCGGCGTATTCCGTGAAGTTCTTCGCGTAGGGGGCGAGCAGGTTCTTGCGATAGACGTTCATCTCCCACCAACGGTTGTAGAACGTCCCGAAGCAAGTGGTGGCGACCTGGTTGTTGTGGCTGGTGAGGTCGAGGCCGACGAAGAGATCGAAGTCCACCCGCCCCTTCGGCAGCTTTGTGCGGCCGAGCTCGCTGCTCGTGGGCAGGTTCTGGCGCAGGAACTCCTGCGCGCCCCACAGGCAGTGGAAGTGGCAACCCGTGGCGAGGAAGACCACGGTGTGCCGCGGGGGGAACTTCTTGAGCACGCGCGCCGTCTGGAGGAGCGCGGCGAGGCCGCAGGCATTCTCCGCCCCAGGGGCCACCCGGGGGACGACCGAGGCGGCGTCGAAGAAGGCCGAGAGCACGATGGTCCGCTGGCGTTGGTAGTCCACCTTCTCGGAGGGAGGCTCGGGGGGGAGGGTGCCTGGGATGACGCCGATGATGTTGCGTGCCCGGACGCGGCGCCAGGCCATGCGCGCCTGCATCTTCGTGCGCAGCTCCTTGCCGGCGTTCGCCGCCTTGCGAAGCTCCGCGCGGAGGTAGAGGCCGTCCTCGCGGGAGACCCAGAAGCGCGGGAGGTTCGCGGGCACGGCGAGGAGCTTCTGCTCGGCCTCGCCGCGCGTGACCGCCGGCGGGCCAGATGGGGTCACATCTTCATTTGGCGCATTGCCGCCATGCGCGAAATGAAGATGTGACCCCCCATTGTCGAAGAACACCACCGCCTTCGCGCCAAGCATGCAGGGATTCAGCCAGTTCTGCCCGCAGTTGAAATCCAGCAGCACGACGGCGTCCGCCTCGTCGCGGGTGGTCTGGACCTCGGCCTTGCCGACCTTCTCGGTGACTTTGACCTCGCGGGTGAGGCGGAAGCCGTTGAGGGCGCGGAAGGCCCCGTTCCCGCCATCCACCAGCGTGCCCTCGAAGCCCGCGGGCAGGGAGGAGGTCTGGACCTCGTTGGGCCAGAGGCAGGAGAGCTCGATCGTGCGGTCGAGCCCCTGGACCTCCATCGTCCCCCCCTCGTCCACGGGCACGGCCACGTCGAAGGTCTGGACCCTCACGTCGTCGAGGCCGATGGAGCGGAAGGCGTCCTCGACGTAGTCGGCGGCCAGCGCGTTGCCTGGGTAGCCGACGGCACGGCTGTGGGGCAGGGTGCTGAGGAAGCGCACGGTCTCGCGCGTGTCGGCGATCTTCAGCTCTTCGGCGAGGTCGCGGATGCGCTGGTTCTCGGCCTCCTCGGCCACCTCGCGGCCCGAGGTGAGGGCGACGCCCTCGATGTCGCGGTCGGCGCGCTGCCCCGAGGTGAGGCCGAAGAGGCGCTTCGCCTTCTCCGTGATGTCGGCCGGGTCGAAGACCGTGACGGAGAGTATCATCAGGATGCCGAGGGCGAGGAGCAGGGCCTTGCCAATCTTCGCAGCCATGCGCTCAGCTCTCCGAATCGAAGGATGCCGCATCCCGGCCGCCGGCTAGGAGGCGCCGCAGCACGCACGCCGCCACGGCCACGGCCAGGCACCCGAGCGAGAAGACCCAGAGGGACCGCGCCGTCGGGCCGGCGGGCGCGCGCCCAGCCGCACGCTCCCGCTCCTTGTAGCGGTCCAACCGCTCCCAGGCCAGCGACGGGCCGTTGTTCACGTCCTGGATGTAGAAGTCCACCGCCTTCCTCTCGTCGCCGCGCATCTCGTGGATCGCGCCGATATAGTAGTTGGTCTCGGGGTAGGTGTCCTGGAGGGCGAGGACCTCGTGAAAGGTCTTGAGCGCCCTGTCGAGGTCCTTGCGCCAGAGATAGACGAGCGCCAGGTTCTGGCGCACCTTGGGGCTTCCTGGCTCGATGGTGACGGCCTTCAGCATCGTGGCCTCGGCCTCGTCGAAACGGCGGAGCCGCACCTGTGCCGTGGCGATGCGGGTGAGGAGCGTGGTATCCCGCGGCCTCTCGGCTAGCACCCGCTGCCACAGGTCCAGGGCCTCGGCGTGACGCCCCTCGGCCAGCAGCGCATCGCCGCGGTCCAGCTCACCCGTCGCCCCGCACCCTGCCAGGCCCGCGAGCGGCAGGAGCACGGCAAGGCACTGGCGGGCGGAAACTCTGTCCATACCTCAACTCCGTCCCGGCCCTTGGGCCGGGAGCGCCCTGTCTTGCGGCCTAGTGTAGCGCGGGGGGCAAATAAGTCAAGCGCGTTTTGTCGCGGCCAGCGCCGGGCCGGCCACGCGGGCGCGCTTGCCCTCGAACCAGAGGAACAGCTCCGACTCGTCGTCGAGCACCAGCGTCGCGCGGGGCACGCGGCGCGGGCCGTCGCCCTCCGCGTAGTCGGCCACCGACCGCCCCTCCACCGCGGCGGGGTTGGGATACACATCCAGCATCAGCCGAGCGCTGCGGGTCGGCAGCCCCTCCGCCCTCCCCTGCCGCAGCGTCCCCCCCGCCTCAACGACAAACTCCCCCAGCAGCCCGGCATCTCGCGCCAGCCGCTCGATCCCCTGGAAGTACGGGTTACGGGAGCTTGCCTTGATGGCATAGGCGGGTTCGACCACCAGGTTGAACAGGTCGGCCGGGCTGCGACGGCAGAGCCTGCGTACCCACTGCCACACACCCACACGGCGAATCCGAACTAAGAGGCCATGTGCTTACTTCGGAATGGCTTCGCTATCGCCTTCAGGCGTTCGGGACGGTCCTCAGCCGTGACAAGGCTTGCGATATCGTCAGGACCAAGGAGGATGATCGCCAGTTTCCTGGCACTGACATTCCACGCCACTAGCCGAGCGTCGTCGCTCAGCGGCAACAGCGAGAAAAGGAGGCCCACGGACCAGCCGCGCAGGAGGACGTCTGAGAGCAGCTCAACCACAGGTGCCTTGTCGAGTTGCCCGGCGTTGGGCGCGGCGCACTTCACCAGCACCAAGGGCTCCAGCCTAGTGAGGAATCTGGCGCGGAGCTGGTTGCCATAGCTCAGGTCCGACTCAGGCAGGGGAACGAGACCGGGGATGCGGGAG
>VGYV01000411.1 GCA_016872855.1 Planctomycetota bacterium | reverse complement strand
TGGCCAGGCCCGCTGGGAGAACACCTACGCCAAGCTCTTCGAGAACGTGGGCTTCACGATGGCGCCCCACCACGACGTGGACACGCTCCGCTGGATCGAGAAGCCCACCGACAAGAGCAAGGGCCGGCGGGCGCAGGCATTCGAACAGGATTCGCCCCTCACCCGCGTGGCCGTGCTCGCCCACCAGGCCCACTCCTGGTGGCACGACCTGGGGCAGACCTACGACTGGGAGTCGGACGTGCTGCTCGCGCCCACGCTCGTCGAATCGGGCGGCTGCCTCACCACGGCCCTCGACCGCCAGCCCGACTTCCGCTCCGTCGTCGCCCGCCTCATGCGCAACGGCGCCGTCGGCTTCGAGGGCAACGGCCTCCCCGGCATCGCCTTCGACGAGCAGCAGCGCATCCTCTTCTGGAACGCCGTGCTCGAGGGCGAGACCCTCGGCCGCGCCCACCTGCGGGCGCAGAACAGCATGGCCGCGGTCGTGCTCGAGACCAATCAGCTCGGCGGCGGGCCGAACTACTATCAGCTCTACATCCGCGGCCTCTTCGGCGACCCAGCCTTCGCCATCCGCGTCCCCTCCCCGCCCAAGTCCGCGACCGCGCGCGTCGAGGCCAAGGACAACCTCGTCTCCGTCCACGCCCCCGCCGCCTGGTGGCCCGTCAAGATTCGCGTGCCCGAGGACTGGAAGAAGTGGGCTGGCAAGGACCTCTATGTCCTTCGCGGCGCCGGGACCTATCCCAACCGCCACTGGATCGGCGAGGGCTACGACGCCGAGGAAACCTACGTGGACGCCGCGTTCACCACCCCGCGCAAGGTCAAGGCCATCGAGCAGGTGCAATCGCCCCCCAAGCCGCTCGGCTGGACCGGCAAGTGGGTGGCGGACGACAACGCCGACGGCACGCGCACCTGCCGCTGGCGCGTCCGCCTCGTGGACTTCGACCAGCCGAAGGGAACGATCCTCAGCAAGGTTGACCGCCTCGACTACCGCATCCTCTTCGAGGAATAGCCGGATCGCGTAGGAGGCCCCAGGACGCGTTGGCTAGTTGAATATAATGATAAAGGCCGATTTCCGCAAGTATAACCCTTGTATACACTTCTGGACTCCGCCACCCTCCGTCGAAGGGCCATGCGACCCCCAGGTCTAATGTGCCCTCCGGAACGCCGTACAGAGCTTCCTAGAGCGTTTTCGGCAGCGGACATAAGCCGCTGTAACATATAGACTTCTGGCTATGGAGCGATCAGCTCCAACGCGTCGGCCCCGCCTGGCGCCGCGGCGGCGGGGATGTGGCGGTCGAGCGAGGCGAGCTTGCCACCCTTGTGGGCCGCCAGCGCGAGCAGATAGGCGTCGGTAAACTGGGTGTGGCTGAGCACGACGTCTGGGCCGAGCACGTCGCGGAGGCTGACGTCATCCGCCCAAAACTGGTGGCCCGCTGCCTCGCAGAATCGCCGCAGGATCGCCAGGACCACGGGCACGTCCCCCGGCCGGTTCGGATACTGGGGGTGGCTGGCAACGCGGACGAAGCCGTTCTCTGTGATCGGGCAGGTGGCCCAGGCCTCGCGGCCCCTCTCGGCGAACCAGCGGTGGGCCGCCTCGTGGTGCACGTGCATCGGGTCGCACAGAGCCAGAAGTACATTCACATCCAGAAGATACGTGGTCATGGCGTCTCGTCCCGGAGCTGGTTCACCAGTTCCAGCGTCACAACGCCCGCATCGAGTCGCACGGGGAAGAGCGGCACGTCCCCCCGAACGGCAGTGGCCGGCTGCCGGGTCATTGCTTGCCGCACCAGGTCAGAAACCACCTTCCCGACCGACACCTTGCGGCTCCGAGCGATCTCCTTGGCCGCGAGCAAAACGTCTTCCTCAACGTCCAATGTGGTGCGCATGGCATCCTCCTGTCATGCATGATGCTAGCGCATCACGCATCAGATGTCAAGCTGCGATCTTGAACCGCGGACACAGCACACTTCAGCGGCCTCGAACACCACGGACCGCAGAGGATCTCACACAGAGGCCACGGAGGCCACAGAGAAGAAGGGGACAAGCCAGGAAGACGACACCACGGATGGCGCGGATAGCACGGATGGGGAAGAGGCGCGATCAGGGTTTCAAGCCCGAAGACTGTCATATCCGTGTCATCCGTGAAATCCGTGGTTGAGGCGCCTCTTCTCTGCGTGCTCTGTGGCCTCTGTGTGAGAACATCCTTCCCGAAAATCCGCTTGACTTCGCCCTCCGGAAAGGCTATCCTGCGCGCCATCGGGCGCCGACCTCGGCCCATCGGCCAGGGGGCATGTCACCATGCCACCATCCGCCAGCATCTCCTTCTTCCGAATCCCTGCTCCTCCCCACTGCCGCAAGCCCACAAATGCCCTCGGCCCGACAGTTGGCCCATTCTGGCCTCGTCTTGCACTTAACGCGCGATCTAGGAAGGATCTATGAGTGTCATGGACCGTGCTATGAAGATTGTCCCTCGCGTGCGAGAGGGGCAGCATTTTCTGCATTGAGCAAATAATGCTTGACAAGCATGCGCAGATCGGTATACTAACCATGCGTTCGAGATCGCCGAAGCCCTAAAGGAGAAAGCGGATGCATCTACAGAAGCGGATTCAGAGAATCTACGACCATCTGTACGCCAATGCCGCTGTTCGAACCCCCGCAGGAATCTGCGCGGAAGTCGGCAAGATCCTCCATGCGGCCCTCTTCATGGAACTCGCCAAGCACCGTTCGCCTGCCTTCGATCTGCCTAGAACGGAGTCGCGTGACATCCTGAGAGGAGAGAACCCGCTGCAGCATAAGTGGATCGCTGTCGAGGTGCGAGAGGCATTCAAGGAGATGAACACAGCCTGGCAACTCTACGAATTTCAGACCGGCATCTCACTATCGGATTTTGACATTTCCTATGTTTCGGCGCAGTTGAGTGGAGTCACTGTTTCGGATCCGGAGCGTGATGTCCTGGGTGATGCGCTCGAACTCTTCCGGTGCGAGTGGGCCAAACGAGCTGGCGGTCAGTATTTCACCGATCAACGCGTAACGCACTTGGCAATGGCCATGCTTGGCTTCGACCCCCGAAAAGGAGAGGACTTGGTCGACATCTGCGCGGGGAGCGGGGGGTTCCTTCTTGCAGGGCTCAACCACATCAGGCAGCTCGTCGAGAGTGAGGGGATGACGGATCGTGCACAAGTGGAAATGCGCGTAGCCGACCTCGCCCTGGCGAGTATACGTGGTCAGGAGATCGATGCGGAGGTCTGTGGGATCGCAAATGCTACGATTTCTGCGAGGCTCGGCAAGCGGTGCGTTACTTGCGTCTCTCAGGGCGACTCGCTGCAGAGAACAGCGTTCGGTGCGAATCATGCGCTTGGGCTTCGGTTCGATAGCCACACTTGTGCGGCATCCAATCCCCCGTTCGGCACCAAGACCACAGTGAAAGACCCTGCAATCCTGAGGGATTTCGATCTGGCCAAACACAACGGAGGTAGTCGAGCCAATTGGGGCAACAACTCAGTTCACCATCGTGCGCCGGACCTCCTGCTTCTTGAGCAGAATATACGACTCTTGAAACCAGGGTTAGGCAGGCTCGCGATCGTACTGCCCTATCAGATCCTCTCGGGACCGGGAATGGCATATGTGCGCAGGTGGCTCCTGGCAAGGACAGAACTACTTGCTGTTGTCGACCTTCCTGTAGAGACCTTCCAACCACACACGGGGACCAAAACGTGCTTGGTTGTGCTGAAACGTCGGGAACGGGCCCTGAGTTCTCTTGAGCCCTCACCCGAACGTGAGGTGTTCATGTCGATCCCTAGATGGATTGGCCACGACCGGCGCGGCAACCCGGTATTTGAAAGAACCCCCGATGGGAAGTTGAGCGACCGTATCCTGTCCGACTTCAACGATGTGCAGAAAGCGTTTGCGGTGTTCCGAGAAGGTGGCGACCCAAGGGTTGCTCATAGCCGCTCATTCCGGGTATCTCAGAGAAGTATTCTACATGACCCGATTCTGCGCATGAACGCCCTGTTCCATAGGCCGTCGGAGCACGTGGTTGTTGTGCCAGGGAAGACGAAGCATAATGGTGACTGGCGAACGATGAAGCTCCGGGAATTGGTTGAGCGCATCTTCTACCCCGGGCGGTTCAAGAGGAACTACGTCGAGCAGAGCGAAGGAGCGGTGCCATTCCTGGGTGGAGCTGATATCAACCAACTGACGATGAAGTCGGACAAGTGGCTCGGAGAGGATGAGCCAAGGTTGCAGGAACTCAAGGTAAGAACCGGGTGGATTCTCGTGACCAGGAGTGGATCAACTGGCATCGTCTCTTCAGTTCCAAAGGCTTGGGACGGCTATGCAATGTCGGAGCATGTGATACGGGTGGTGCCTGACCCGAATAAGTTGCCTCCTGAGTATGTGTTCGCCTTCCTCCGAACCAGGTACGCGCAAGAGCAACTCTCACGCGGGATATTTGGGTCAGTCATCGACGAGATCAACCCACATCTTGTCGGTGAGCTTGACGTTCCAGTACCCAAATCGCGGGCCACACTGGACGAGATCGTGAAGTCAGTAAGAAAGGCTGAGAGGGCAAGAGAATTCGCCCTTCAGGGCTTCGGGCATTCTGTGGAATGCCTTGAGAAGTACCTTGGGCGAAGCGAAGCGCGTTAGCCAGTGGTAATCGGGGACGAAGCGGCTCGGCGCTTCTGGTGTCGCAACACAATCTGTTCCATCAGGGCCACCAATTCCTCAACCGTGAGATTCCCCTGCAGTTGATTGCTACGTGCCAACATGAGGAAGGCGTTTTTGGGTTCATGCCTACCACCGCGGTCAAGCGGTACGAGGTGCCCCGACGTTACAAGCCGCCTGTCTGCCAGGAAGTCGCGGAAGTTTATGGGGATTAGCTGTATTGGGTCCAGGTAGAAATCTGGTTCCACTGGGTGCTCCACGAGCCAGCCGAAGCAATCACGGACGACCGCTTCTGGAACAGGCGGGGCTCCACTCATTGAGAGCGCCTGGAGGTAATACTTCACTTCCACGAGCGTCGCGGTGGTTTTGTCAGCATAGAACTTATGGGTCTTTGGCAGGAGCCATCTGCTGATCCGGTTGCCGTCTTCACCGTCCTGGGGCCGGCCAGGCACCCGCTTGGATGCTTGCCTCCAGGGCGCTGACCGCCTGCCTGCGTCGCGGAACTTCGTTGTTACTCGAGTTGTATCACGCGGCGAGAAGCCTGCGGCCCTTGTGACATGCCGGAATACGTTGCCAACTAGAGTGATCATGGAACCAGCAACCGACGCATCAGCCGGCCATCCAGCAAGGGCGTGCTGCTTGAGCGTGTGTAGCTGCTCGATGATTGCGTGATCCCTGTCAGGCATCCCATGAGTCCTTCGTCACTAGGTAACAACTGCTACAATCGGGGTAAGAGACCACTGGCAGGCGGCCAGTGCCAGTCAGACCCCTTCCGAATAAAGTCATGCGGCACATCCACTTAGGACGACAATGTTTTTCCGGCGGCAGTCGCGGCAGCCGAAGATGGACCCGGAGAAGCGGGTTGTGGCGGATTATCGCATGCGTAGTCACCCTTTGGCCGAACCACCGAGGTGGGCGCCCGATGGCCTGCAACATAGCGGTTTCCGCGGGGGAAGTCAAGCCTGTTCCGGCAGCGGGCGGAGCGCCCTACGACCCGTGCAGGTGGCAGCGGACGATGCGGTCAGAGGCGAGGCGGGTCTCGCCGGGGTAGACCTCGCGGCAGAGGGGCATGGCGTGGCGGCAGCGGGGGTGGAAGTGGCAGCCAGGCGGCGGGGAGGCGGGAGAGGGGACGTCGCCCGACAGGCGGATGCGCTCGCGGCGGGCGCGCGGACGTGGAGCAGGCGTCCCGCCTGCTGATGGCAGGCAAGATGCCTGCCCCACCCCAGCGTCGGGGATGGCGGAGAGGAGGGCCTGGGTGTAGGGGTGGAGCGGGTCGTCGAAGAGGGGCTCGGCAGGGCTTTGCTCGACGATGCGGCCGAGATACATCACGGCCACCTCGTCGGCCAGGTACTCGACGACGCCGAGGTCGTGGGTGATGAACAGGTAGGTGAGGCCGAACTCATCCTGGAGGTCACTGAGCAGGTTGAGGATCTGCGCCTGGATGCTCACGTCGAGGGCGCTCGTGGGCTCGTCGCAGACCAGGAAGTCGGGCTCGACGGCCAGTGCCCGCGCGATGCTGATCCGCTGGCGCTGGCCACCCGAGAACTCGTGCGGGTAGGCGCCCGCGGCGTCGGGCGAGAGGCCGACGCTGTGGAGCAAGTGCTCCACGCGTTCGCGGCGCTCGGCCCCGTGGCCGCCCAAGCCGTGGACCTCCATGCCCTCCTCGACAATCTCGCGCACCATCATTCGCGGGTCGAGCGAGGAGAAGGGGTCCTGGAAGACGATTTGCGCTCGGCGGCGGAACGACCGAAGTCCTTCCTCGCCGAGGGCCGCCAGGTTGGCGCCATCGAAACGGACCGTACCGGCGGTGGGCGGGATGAGATGGATGAGGGTCTTGCCGAGGGTCGTCTTGCCGCAGCCCGATTCGCCCACGAGCGCGAGCGTGCGGCCGCGCGGGATAGCGAGGTCCACGCCGTCCACCGCCTTCACGTGGCCGACGACGCGCTGGAGGATGCCCCTGCGGATCGCGAAATGGCGCGTCAAGCCCCGCGCCTCAATGAGCGGCGCCTCGGCGAGTGCGTTCGTAGTTCGGCCTTTAGGCGGCTGCTCTGAAGACCGCGTGAACGCGGAACTACAAACGCGCGATGAGCCCGCGTGCAGGTGGCAAGCGACATGGTGGCCGTCGGCGAGAGCGGCGAGCGGCGGCTCGCTGTCGCGGCAGGTGTCGGTGGCCTGCGGGCAGCGGTTGGCGAAGCGGCAGCCGGGCGGGAACTCGGAGGGCCTGGGCACGCGGCCCGCGATGGATTCGAGGCGGCGGCGGCGCTGCTCGCGGGTCGGACGGCACCGCAGGAGTAGCTGGGTGTAGGGGTGGCCTGGCCCGTCGGCGCCGAAGAGGGCGGCGGCGGGCGCGGTCTCGACAATCTGGCCGGCGTACATCACGGCCACGCGCTGGGCCATCTGCGCCACGACGGCCAGGTCGTGGGTGATGAAGAGGATGGCCGTGCCCAGCCTGGCCTGAAGGCCGCGAAGGAGGTCGAGGATTTGCGCCTCAACCGTCACGTCGAGGGCGGTCGTCGGCTCGTCGGCGATGAGGAGCGTCGGCTCGCAGGCGAGCGCCATGGCGATCATCGCCCGCTGCTGCATTCCGCCCGAGAGCTGGTGCGGGTAGCGGCGGAGGCAGCCGGCGGGGTCGGGCATGCCCACGAGGCGGAGCGCCTCGACGGCCCGCTCGACGGCGTCAGAGAGGGAAAAGGGGACATTCAACTTTTCGGGGCGAAAAGTAGAATGTCCCCTTTTCCAGTGGCGGCGGATGGCCTCGACGAGCTGCGTGCGGACGGTGAGGACGGGGTTGAGGCTGGTCATCGGCTCCTGGAAGATCATGCCCACCTGGC
>VGYV01000410.1 GCA_016872855.1 Planctomycetota bacterium | reverse complement strand
CCGCTTCGAGGCCGACGGGCGGCCGGTCTACGATTTCGCCCAGCGGGTCGAGGTGCCCTTCAAGGGCAACAACTCGAACGGCACGAGCCTGATCTACGACGACAGCGACGGAGCGGTCTACACCCTCAGCCCCGGCCGCGACCCCGGCTTCGCACGCTGGACCCGCGACGGCAAGCTGGTCTGGGGCTACGGCGGCGTGATTGACTGGAACAAGGCGCTCAGCCTGCCAATGGTCACGCCCGGCAAGCTCTGGGGCCTCACCATGCCGCTGGGCGTCGCTGGCGACTTCACGGGCGCGGCCACCTACTTCGGCCCCTACCACATCTTCACCCGCGACGGCCTGTGCGTCGGGATGGTGATGCGGGATGGGCGGAGCGGCGGACTCGGCCCCGACATCACGGCATCCGAGGTCGTCACGGGGCAACTGGTCAAGCCCGACGGGATGAATCGCATCTTCCTCCTCGCTGGCGACCAGGATGGCCGCGTGACCGAGATCCTCGGCCTCGACACCGTGAAGCGCCTGCCCGGCGGCACCTACACCCACACCGAGGAGAACGCCAAGCTCGCCGCCAAGGCCCTCACCGACTACAAGCTGGCGAAGGCCAAAGCCCAGCGGCTCGAAATCGTGCGTGGGCGCCCCGCCCTCGATCTTGCCAAAGGCGTCACCAAGACCGTTGACGCGGCCAGAGCCTTCACCGCCCGCGCCGCCTACGATTCCGCCAACCTATACGTCCTATACGACGTATCCTCGCCAGCCGAGCTGGTCAACGAGACCACCGACCCGCGAATCATCTTCAAGGGCGGCAACCTCCTCGATATCCAACTGGCCACCGATTCCGCCGCCGACCCGAAGCGCAAGACCCCCGCTGTTGGCGATGTGCGGATTCTGGTCACGCAGCAGAAGGGCAAGCCGGCGGCGGTCATCTACCGCCCGAAGGTCAAGGGCTTTGCGGGCCAGCCCATCGTGCTGACCTCGCCCACGGGCAAGGAGAGCTTCGACGCCATCGAGCCAACCGATGCGGTGAAACTCGACTACGCGAAGCAGCCGGGCGGCTTCAAGGCCGTCGTCGCCATTCCCCTTGAACTGATCGGCTTCTCGCCCAAGCCTGGGGCGAGCGTTCGCATGGACCTCGGCTACATCTTCGGCAACGCCGCGGGCACCCAGGCCGCATTGCGAGCCTACTGGACCAACAACAGCTTCTCCGCCAACGTCACCGCCGACATCCCGAACGAAAGCCGCCTCGAGCCGGCCGAATGGGGAACGGCGACGGTGGAGTGAATGAAGAGGGGCGTCAGATGCCGGGTGTCAGGTATTGGGGGGCCGAGGGCGCCGGAACCCACTTGATACACCGGACCGCGTTGGGTATCATAGGAATAGGTATGGGGCAGTTGCCCAGGAGGTGCGCCATGAAGGTCATGACGGACGTTGAGTTCGCGAGCGAGGTCCGCCGCGTGCTGAAAGAGCTCGAAGAGACTCCGGGTGAAGTGGTCATCACGCACGATGATCGCCCGATTGCCCGCCTGTTGCCCGGCATTCCGGTGATGACGGCTAAGGAGGCCTTCGGAGGCCTGGCGGGGCTGCTGACCGATGAGGAGGGCGAGGCGTGGCTGCGGGACATGGAGGGCTTTGACCATCCACTGTCGGAGGAGCTGCGCAACCCATGGGAGGAATAGTCGCTGACACGACCATCTGGGTGGATGTCGAACGCGAGCGGCTGACCGCTGCTGAGCTCGAGGCTGCGTTCCCAGGCGAGCCAATCTACTTGGCCCCGCCAATCCTGGCGGAGCTGGAATATGGCCTGGCCAGCCCGGCGACAGATAAGCAGCGCGCCCGGCGTGAAACGGCTCTTGCCGCGCTCATGTTGAGGCCGTGCATCCCCATCACGGCCGAGACCGGGAGGATTTTCGGCCGGCTGGCCGCGGGCCTCAACCACAAGGGCCGCCCGGCTACGCACCGCGTCCAGGACCTCTGGATTGCCAGCGTCGCACTCGAATATGGCCTGAAGGTCCTCACCGCCAACCGCAATGACTTCGATGACATCCCCGGCCTCACCGTCCTCTCGCCGCCCTCTCCCCGGGCAAAGCCGTGACGCGGCAGGGTCGAGTAAGCGATGAGTGATGTTGAGTGTTGGGGGACCGGACGCGTTTGTAGTCCCGCCTTCAGGCGGTCTTGCTCATTCGCTGCTTGACACGTCCGCGGCGTGTAGTACGATGCAAGCGGCTCAAGGAGAGTGTCCGGCACTTGATAGGAGGCAGGATGATGAGAGCGAGGAGTGTGGCCTGCGTGGCCGCAGCCGTGGCTTTCCTGGGCTGCGTGAAGAGTGTTCCCAGCAAGCGCGAAGAGCCTGCGAAGGGGGGCGTCGAGAAGCTGGACCACCGGGGCTGGAAAGAGTGCTACAAGCTCTGGAACGCGAGCTGCGAGGCAATCGTGGCCCCAGCCGTCGGCTCGCGCGTCGTGGCCTTCGCCTATAGGGGGAAGAACGTCCTCTTCGAGGACAAGAGCCTTAACGGGCGGGTGATGACATCGTCGGACTATGACGACGAGGGCCGCTATTGGATGCCCTGGGATGGCAGCCAACCGGACATGTTCAACGAGAAGGGCTATCGGCAGTTCTACCCCGTGTGGATGGGCGCCTACAAGGTTACTAAGGCCGAGCCGCTCGGCATCACGACCGAGTGCCTCCCCCAGAAGCCCCAGCAGGGCGACGCCCATTGCATCAAGACCTTCGCCCTCGATCCCCGCAAGCCCCGCCTCACCTTCGCCTACAAGATGGTCAATCAGGGCAAGGACGCGAAGACCTGGGCGCTCCTCCAGCGCACCCTGTTCGCGGCGCCGGGCCTGCTCCTCGTCCCCCTCAAGAGCAAGAGCGCCTTCGAGGGGGGCTGGAAGATCGTGGAGCCCGCGGGCGGCGAGATTCTCACGACCTCCTCGGGCCAGCGCACCCTCGCCCGCATCAAGGAGCACATCGTCGTCCCCGTCGGCGACTGCCTCGTCGTCGCCCCGCACATGCTCGGAGCCAAGTCGAAGGTCTTCGTCTTCGACAGCATCACCCTGCACACGGACAGCGACGCGGGCTGGATGGCCTGGATCAAGGACGACGTGGCGTTTGTCATGCAGTATCCCTACTCCGCCGGCGGCAAGCGGCGGGTGCCAAACGTCGTGACGCAGAACTGGTTCACGGCGGACCGCATGGAGCTGTGCCCCTTCAGCCCGCTCACCGAGGTGAAGCCGGGCGGGTCAGTGAGCTTCGACACGGTGTGGACCTTTGTGCCGCTCGGCAGGCCGGTCGCCGAGCCCAAGCAGGCCGAGGGCCTCCGCGCCGTCATCGAGAAGGCCATCAGGAACCCCTGACCAAGGCGCGACGCCTCCTGGGGCGCGCGGGCAGGCGGGAGAGCCGCTGAGTGTCTGAGCCAACCGCACCCGTCTTCGAGATCTTCTCGGGCATTCAGGGCGAGGGCATCCTCGTCGGGGTGCGGCAGGTGTTCGTGCGCCTGTGCGGGTGCAACCGCAGGTGCTTCTACTGCGACACGCAGGAGGCCCTGGCCCCAGCGCCCGCCTGCGCCATCGAGCAGGCGCCTGGCTCCCGCACGTTCGCCGAGCACCGCAATCCCATGACCGCGGCTGCCGTGGCACGCGCAGTCGCGGCGCTCGACGCGCCGCGCGGCCTGCACGACTCCGTGAGCCTCACGGGCGGCGAGCCGCTGCTCCACGCCGACTTCATCGCCGCGCTCTGCCCCCTGCTGGCCAAGCACGGCCTGCCCGCCTACCTCGAGACCAACGGCACGCTGCCCGAGGCCCTCGAGCGCGTGCACGAAGGCGTGCAGCACGTGGCGATGGACATCAAGCTGGAGTCGGCGACGGGCCAGCCGACGCCGTGGGAGGCCCACTACCGCTTCCTCGGCCTGGCCCTGAAGCGAAGCGTGCAGGTGAAGGTGGTGGTCACGGCGGACACGACGGAGGAGGAGCTGGGCCGCGTGGCCGAGCTCGTCGGGACCCAGGCGGCCCAGGCGCCCGTCGTGCTTCAGCCCGTCACACCTGTTCGGGGCATTCAGCCCCCGGCGCCCTCGCAGCTTCTCGCGTTCCAGGCGCTCCTTAAGCGCCGCCTGCGCGACGTGCGGGTGATCCCCCAGGTTCACCGGCTGATGGGGCAGAAGTGAGAATGCGGAATACGGAGTGCGGAGTGCGGAATCGGCGAGCGAGGGGGCCGCTGCGCACGGCGCGCGTGCCGTCGCCGGTCGGCGTGTTGCAGGCCACGTTGAGCGAGACCGGGCTGGTCAGCCTGGCGTTCCCGGGTACGACTGGTGTCAGGTCTTTACTTTTTACTTTCCCTGATCCCGAGGTGTCAACATTGCCACTGTCCGCGAGAAAAGTAAAGAGTAAAGACCTGACACCACTCGCACGGCTGGCGGAGGACTTGAGCAGCTACTTCGCAGGGCGCTCTCGCACCATTCGGACCCCGCTCGACCTCGGCTCCGCCACTCCCTTCCAGCAGCGGGTCTGGGACGAACTGCGGCGGGTTCCCTTCGGGAAGACCCTCAGCTACGCCGAGCTGGCTCGGCGGGCGGGCGCGCCGCGGGCGGCGCGGGCCGTGGGCCAGGCCGTGGGAGCCAACCCCATTCCCATCCTCATCCCGTGCCACCGCGTGGTCCGCTCGGATGGCGGCCTCGGCGGCTTCAGCGCGGGACTGGAGATCAAGCGATGGCTTCTTCGCCACGAAGGCTGTCTGTGACGAATCGCGTAGAGATGAGGCACCGTGCTCCTGCGGGAACGGAAGGAGAAGACCGCCTGAAGGCGGGACTCCCAGCAGGCCGTCCACTCGTTCGGAGTCCCGCCTTCAGGCGGCGGCTTGGGTCTGTCTTCTGTCTGGCCTGCCTCGGCGTCGCCCTGGCGGGGGAGGCCGAGCCGCCGAAGGCGTCCACCCAGTTCGGCGCGCAGCGGCTCGACTTTGTCCTGGGCGGCAACAGGGCATTCGTCATTCAACCGACGAAGGCCGCGGCGGACGGCTCGAAGCCGTGGCTGTGGTACGCCCCCACCTTCATCGGGCGGCACCCCGACCCGAGCCACGCCTGGATGTTCGAGCAGCTTCTCGCCAAGGGGTTCCACATTGCCGGCATCGAGGTCGGCGAGTCCTACGGCAGCCCGAAGGGCCGCGCCGCCTACACGACGCTCTACGAGCACGTGACGAAGGCCTACGGCCTCTCGCCCAAGGCCTGCCTCCTGCCCCAGAGCCGCGGGGGACTGATGCTCTACAACTGGGCCGTCGAGCACCCCGAATGCGTCCAGTGCATCGGGGGCATCTACACCGTCTGCGACTTGGCGAGCTACCCCGGCCTCCAACGCGCCTGCGGGGCCTACGGCCTGAAGTGCGCCGAGCTGAAGGAGCGGCTGAAGGAGCACAACCCCATCGAACGCCTCGCCCCGCTGGCGAACGCGAAGGTGCCGATCCTCCATCTTCACGGCGACAGCGACAAGGTGGTGCCCCTGGAGGCCAACGCGGGCGAACTGGTCGGCCGCTACCGCGCCCTCGGCGGCCCGGCCGAGCTGATCGTCATCAGGGGCAAGGGCCACCAGGTGTGCGACGACTTCTTCCGCTCCCCGCGCCTCGTCGCTTTCTTCCTCTCCCTCGGCCGCCTGACCGGCGGCGAGGCCAATGCCCAATAGCGGCGCGGCACATGACACCATCCCCCAAGGGGCCGGAGGAGGGACGACTGCCACTGGCCTTTGACTCGCGCCCCTCGGAGGGGCGCGAGTCAAACGGCGCTCCTGGCGTGGGGAGATGGGGCGCGGTAAGTCATTACCAGGCCATATGTTACAGCGTTCAATGAAGGTGCGGAACGCTGGCCTGTTGACTCGCGCCCCCCCGTGGGGGGAAAAGGGCGCGAGTCAAACTCAGGGCGAGGAGGGGGCCAGCAGGGCTTGATTTGCCACGCCTGTTCCGGTTGAATAGGGGGCCAGGCGAGGGAGGCGAGAAGGAGATGAGCATGGACCGACGGTCGTTCCTGAAGGTCTCGGCGGGGTCGGCGGCGCTGGGCGGCGCGGTGGCGCGGGCGCTGGCGGCCGAGGGGGCGAAGAAGGAGGACGTGGTGCTGAAGATCGGCAGCCAGGCGGGCAAGATCCCCGGCAAGACGCTGCGCGACAAGGTGCTCCAGCTCCAGGACTGGGGCGGGGTGGGCATCGAGCTGGGCGGCGGAGGCAACGTGAAGGAAATCCAGGAGGCCGTCAAGGGCACAAAGGTCAAGGTGAGCGCCTGCTGCTGGGGCTCGGCCGGCGGCGCCCTGGTGTCACCCGACAAGGAGAAGCGCGAGAACGGCATCCAGCGGATCAAAAACGCCCTGAAGTTCGGCGGCGAGGTCGAGTCCACAGGCGTCATCTTCGTCCCCTGCTTCAACCGCGAGAGCGACTTGAAGCCTGAGGAGTTGGACAAGGTTCTCGCCGACATCCTGCCTGCCATCGGCGACTACGCGGTGGAGCAGAAGTGCCGCGTGCTGCTGGAGCCCTTGAACGTCACCGAGACGTTCTACCTTCGGCGCCTGGAGCAGGCGGCGGCCATTTGCAGCAAACTCAACCATCCCGGTATCTGCATGATGGGTGACTTCTTCCACATGGGCAGGGAGGAGAAGGACGACGAGGCGGCGTTCGTGACGGCCGGCAAGTGGCTCCACCACGTCCACCTGGCCAGCCGCCAGCGCAACCTGCCGGGGCAGGACGACCGGAGCTTCGTCGCGGGCTTCCGCGGCCTGAAGAAGATCGGCTACCAGGACTATTGCTCCCTCGAGTGCGGCATCAAGGGCAAGCCCGAGGAGGAAATCCCCAAGAGCTTCCGCTTCCTCGAGGCACAGTGGAAGGAAGCTGCCGTGTGATCGCGCTTGACAACCGCGCGGTTTTCGCTAGAGTAGACTGTGCGGCTTCGAGGTGAGGCCGCTGTCCCTGGGAAAGGAGACGCGTGCATGAGCAGGCGAATGTGGTGTCTGGTGAGCGCCGCGGCCCTGGCCGCGGGGCTCCTGGGCTGGGGCAGCAATGCCTCGGCGGGCTGAGCGAGCGGCGGGTGAGGCTCCACCCGCAAGAAGGGGGATGGTTCATCCTCCTACAACGTGGTGCAAGTGACCGACATGGCGGGCAAGGTGACGTTCGAGGTCCTCGACGCGAAGGCCCTCGAAGCGCGCAAGAAGGCCCTCGATGAGGCCTATGAGAAGGCCTGCAAGGAAGCCGCCGAAGGCTCCAAGCCGGCCAAGCCCATCGTCACCGTCCTTAAGAGCGGCATCACCGACAAGGCCAAAGCCGAGGCCGAGGCCGCCCGCTGCAAGGAAGAGTACGAGAAGAAGCTCAAGGAGAAACAGGGGGCAACCTGACGCCGCCCCCCCTCTCCCCCTCGACCACATCACGGCCGGCGCCTGGCACCCAGGCGCCGGCCGTCTTCTCATTGGACGACGCGTGAAAGTACCCAACTGCCGCGAAGCCATCATCCCGCGCCGAAAGCTGACGGACTATCTCCTT
>VGYV01000409.1 GCA_016872855.1 Planctomycetota bacterium | reverse complement strand
TCCCTCAGCATAGGCATGGCAAGGACTTACGCCGAAATACACCTGTGCCGGCGCTGGATCGCCAGCTGCTCGCGCCGACCGACAACCACAACCCCTGGGGGCTACCCACAAAGAACCCCGAAGCGGCTTATGAAAAGGGTGAAGAAGGGGCTGGGCCTGAACGGGTACACTGCCGTGCTCCCGGTGGATCCAAGGGCAAAGGACAAGATCCCGCATGACGGAGTACTCTGGTGCAAGCTCTGCAGGCAGATCCATGGTACCGACATGATCCTCGCGGAAATAAGCAAGCTAAACCGTAATGTCCTCTTCGAGGCTGGATATGCCATCGGCGCGAAGAGGTGCGCCTGGTTCTTGAGAAGCAACACAAAGAGCAAGTCAGGAGAGCTGACCATCATACGTGACTACGAAACAATCTACTATAACGGCTCAAAGGACATAGTTGCCAGCTTCCCTAGTTCCCGGCGCGCGAACCTAGCCCACGTGAAGGCCAGAACGTCTGAGTTCGCTAGGGCATTGAGGAGCTGGACTGGCGAGTTCAAGCCGGGGACGGCCTACTGCATACTGCCAGACGACGAGTACCACAGGGGGGACATCATGGAGATAATCTCCGCTGCATTGAAGGAGATGAAAATAGCCGTTCTGACCGCGCGTGGGGCTGGCCACCGGTTGTTCGCGGAGTGCCGGGCGATCAACGAAGCCGAGTTCGTGATCGGGGATTGGGTGGGTGATGAGACAGATGGGGCCGAGGAGAAGAACGCAAATGCTGCATTCCTCTTGGGCTTCACAATGGCGCTGGGCAAGAAGATGATCATCCTTCAGCAGAAGCCCACTCGGAAACGCATGGTTGATATGCATGGCGTCATAATGGAGTATGAGCGGGACGAGGAGATCCCTAAGTTGCTCCGGCAAAGACTAGGGAGCGAGACCTTGCGGAGAACCGAACGCCTTGAGGATGTGGTGGCCAACCTAGTGAAGAGGGAATTCGAGACATACGTGGATCTCAAGCGGCCCATGAGCCGCGAAAACTTCGACTTCGTGTACAAGAACCGGGCGTGCTTCAAACCCACCCCGGCGCAATTGGCCTTTCTGCAGTTCTGCGCGAACCACTATGGCTTTCCCAAGTTCGGCTTTCGCCCGACGGAGTTCCAGTTCTAGTCACAAGAAATTGCGACTAACAACCAAGGGGGCCCCGAATGGAGATCACATGTGCCGCCAGTACCCTGAATCGTGCATTCGGCATCATGCACTCGATCCTACCTGATTCAGAGGACGTCCGGAGAATCTCTTACGTGACGGTTGAGGCTCGGCAGCCCGACACCCTATTCGTCTCTGCAAGGAACGACATCGGTATCGCAGTCTGCGTACAGTCCCGCGTAAGAGCGAGTAGGCCGGGTACAATTGCGTTCCCATTTCATGCACTCTATCGGGCGACGAGTTTCTTGCTGGACACACCTCTGTCTCTCACGGTTGACCGCCGACAGATCGCCACAATCCGCTGCAAGTCGTATTCTGCTGAGATCGCCGGCGTAGTTCCACATAAGGACGAACTGCTCTCCAATGCCTTTCTTGGGGGAAGTTCCTCAGCTCAAGCTCATCTGTTGCGTCGTGCTCTCAGGCGAACCGTGATTGCCTCAGCGTCTAGACCCGAAACGGCGCTCACGGCCTTGCGATTGGAGATCTGCAACGCTCAGTGCAGACTCGCTGCCACCGATCGTACGCGCATCGCCATGTCTTGGGTTCCGCTGCTGAGGCAAGGCGGCTCCAGCATCGCACACGCCACAGTACCCCGGAAAGCCGTTGATGCCCTTGTCTCCCTCCTCCCGAACAGCGAAGTTGATGTATCCATCGAGGTCAGAGGGAATGAAGTCGTTTTCCAATGGCCGGGTGCCCTCATGAGAACCCCAGTCCTCGACATGGAGTTCCCTGTCGTAGAGAAGGCAATCCCCCAGGATTTCGATGTGCAGTTGGTCATTCCCACTAGCAGGATAAGGGCAGTGATCGGGGCCGTCGCGCCGATAGCCACAGACAGATACCATACTGTGGAAGCTCAGTGCCAAGGGAGCGGTCTGGTAATACGGTCAGACTCACCTGAGATCGGCTCAGCCAGAGATACCATAGACCTCCCAGAGCCGAAGAAGCGCTTCCTGCTGGCTTTCAACGCACAGCACTTCATGCAGTTTCTCGATGTGGTCGATGCAGAGAAGGTGGTACTCGCCGTGAAGGCGGGGGAGGCAAGGGGCAGCTCGGGTATGGGGTGCCTCCTCATGCCTGCGGACACTGACAGCTACAAGTACTTCGTGGCACCCATTGTGAGAGAGTACTGACCCGCAAACAACTGTTTTGCCTGTCAGATTGGCAAGCGATTGAGCTATTGGCCGGGGCGGGGGCCGCAAGGGCTTGGCCTCTCGCCACGCGCGCGGAAGGTGGTTCGCAGCAGGCCTTGCGGTCAGATCTACATTCTACACTTTATGTGCAATCTGTGGACGGTAATCAGTCGGCAGTAGGCAGACGGCAGGAGGCAAGCAGAGAACACGTGTTCGGTGTTGGGTGTTCGGTTTTCGGGTACGGAGCGGGACTATCCGTGCCCATCCGTGTGATCCGTGGTGGAGAATCAGTCGGCAGGAGGCAGTAAGCAGTCGGCAGTGCAGAAGGGCAGGATTCGCACAGATTCGCGTGCCCTCGACCTGGCTCGGGCCAAGGATTCGCGGTCGGAATGAAGCAAGGTGTTCGGTGTTCGGTGCTCGGTTTTCGGGTACGGCAGCCAGGCCGGCCTCCCATCATTTTGCCCCGAATCATTTTGCCTTGAGTTCTTCTCCCCTCTTCTCCCATCCGCGGCCATCCGCGTAATCGGAGGTGAAGAAGCGGCCGGGGCAGTCGTCCCTCCACAGATTTCACAGATTCACACAGACCGGAGAATCCGGCCGCCCGGGGTTGATGCCCGGTTCCTGCTCCCTCTTCATCTGTGAGAATCTGTGCCCATCTGTGGACAAACCGGTCTTCTCTTGGCCCACTCGCTCTGGCATTTCCGCCGCTGCCGTAGTAGAATGCTGTCAGCGGAAGCGACAGGAGCGGCGCCCATGTCAGCGGCCAAAGCGGACCGTAGCGAGCTCGCCCGTCGCGGCGAGGAGTACTACGACCGCGTACTCGCCGGGAAACTCGAACCCAAGCACGTTGGGCGGTTCGTGGCCATCGAGGTCGAATCCGGCGACTATGCCTTGGGCGACACCCAACTCGAGGCCCTGGACCGCGCCCATGCCAAGCATCCGGACCGCGTGTTCTACCTGATGCGTGTAGGCTACACCGCCGCAGCGGGCATCGGCGCGCGACCGCGACGCAGACCCAGCCGATCAAGGGGCGCCGCCTCGCTCCCGACGCCACCCGGAACTACCCCATCCGCGTCCAGCCCCCCGGCTAAGGAGAGCGCGATGGGCCGCACATACGCAGACGTCGAGGTCGAGAACTACAATGACATCGTCCGCCGAGAGGAGTCGGGCAACGGACGCCAGCGGGTCCGCAGACTCAAAGTCCGCGCCCTCATAGACACCGGCTCGGCCCTCCTCTGCCTGCACCGGGACGCCATAGCGAAGCTCGGCCTCATTCGCACTCACACGGCCAAAGTCCGCACGGGGGCGGGCGAAACGGAGCGCGGCATCTACGCCGTGGCCCGCATCAACGTCCTGGGCCGCTGGTGCTCGGCGGAGGTCATGGAAATCCCCGACAGCCTCCCTCCCCTCCTCGGCTACATCCTCCTGGAGGCCCTCGACCTCGTCATCCAGCCCAAGACCCACAAAGTCGTCCCCAACCCCGAGAGCGGAGGGAAATGGGTCCTCGACCTCCTGTAGGGGCGAAAGCGCACCACGGAGACACGGACAGCACGAAGAGCAACCACAGATTGCACGGATGACACGGATGGGGGGAAGAATGCATAGAGACGCCATCGCACCCGAGCACAGAACACCTGTTTCCGCCAGGCGACTCCGGCACAGACACCCCCTCAAGGCCGAACTCGCGACGGTTTGATGAGGGCAGGCTGCCATGGAAGACGCACCGCGTGACACGCGAGGCCCGAGACTCGAAGCCCTGCTTCCTCGGGCGATCGGCCTGTGTGCGATGTGCTTGCTCCTGACAGGATGCGATGCCTACCGGGAGCTTGGGCGAGAGGAGACGGTTTCCGCGCAGGCTGTTCCGCCCTGGCTTCTGCGCGAGGCGCACCCCCGCACGCTCGAGCGCCTCCGCGCGGCGGCCACGGAGAGGGCCCCTTCGGTTCTGGACGGGTTTCTTGAGCCTGTGATCCCAGGCGGGCGCCGTTGGGTGCACCGACAGGTCCTCTATGGGAGGGAGATCCTATCGGTGGACAGGACGGTAACGCCTGGCTTCATCATAGGAATCCTGATCTTCCACCAGCAGACCCTTACCACGTATGACAACGGGCGGATCACGGACTATTTGACAAGCGCCGAGATTCTGCCCAACCTCCTGGCAACTTGGGAGTACTACCAGGACTGGGGTCACGAGGGCGGGCCCCGCCACAAGTACGAGAAGGCGCGTTCGCTTCTCCTGGGCTTGTTCGCCTGGGGGCGGGTGAACAACACTCGCTTCGTCCAGGTGTTCTTCGTCCCGGTCTCGTTGGGGAAAGTGGAAACGGCCCTAACGAGGTCAGGTGCCGCCCGCTGACACCAGTGGGCCTCACGGAAGCCCCTGCGGCGAGACGTGGCCCTGCGAGAAGCGCGGAAAGGAGGAGCCATGGAGACGACCGCGGCAACGAAGGTGACGCAGCGGGGCGCGCTGCGCCGTGCGGCGCTCAGCGCCGCCCTCTTAAGCGCTCTGGCCGGGTGCATGCCGTTCCTCGACCCGGCGCAGGAGGAGGAACTGCGTGTTGGGCAGGTCTACGTGGCGGCTTACAACAGGGCACAGTCGGGCGATGCAGCAGGAGGCAGGCGTTTGCTCGACGACTTGGTGCGGACCACCCCCACCGTGGATGCCCACCAGCACCGGGCCACCTTTATCATGGGCTGGCAACAGGACAGGATTGGCGAGGCCGCCGAGGACTGGCGATGGATCATCAGCCACCTGGAAGGGAAGGTCCTTACGGGGAAGGAAAAGCTGTCGCTCCAGATGGCGCGGCAGCGCCTCCAGAGCGCCGAGACCCTGGGACGCATGCCCCCGGAGGTTCTGCGCGGCATGGCACAGGCGTCCAGAGAGATGATGAAGCCGGAGAACCTCCAGGCCCGCCGCGAGGCCCTCAGAGTCTTTCAAGCCCGCATCGCCCCGCTTACCAAGGATCTGCCCGAGTTCGGGGAAAGGGCGGGGAGGGTCGGCGCGGCCATCCGCGTGGGTGAGCGGCGGCGGGCGATCGAGGAGTTCCAGCGAGTCCTTGAGCTCGATGCTGCCCTGCGACTCCCCTCCCCGTGCGAGGAGCTCAGCCGAGCGAGTGCGGAATTGCATCCCGAGCTCGCGCGGGAGATGGAGAGCAAGACGGAGAAGATGCGCGAGGAGTACATGAAGACAGGCCGCTTTGGCGTTGGGTTCGTTGACGACCACCTCGATGCCCAGCGGCAGACACAGGGCTTGGGGGACGACGTGGTCCGCAAGGCCGTCATCGCAAAGGTGGGTGAAGCAGCCGCCAAGGAGGTCTTCTTCCACTCCCCGCTGGCCGGGACCCTGGCGATCTACCTGGGTGACGATGCCGTCGAGCCGTTGGCGCGAAGGCTGCGCGAGGAGCAGTGCTCGCCCGCCGCGCATCTCGGCGCCTTCAAGCTCTTCCGCTACCTCTACCCCACGGTCGGCGACGCCGCGAAGAAGCGAATCGCCGAGGCGCTCCTCGACGAACTGGCCGATCCCCATGAGACCCAGGGGCCGGCTCCGTCCTGGACTGTTGCGGACCGCCGCTACCTGGAGTTCGACGACGGAACCATCCTCGGCACCTGGACAGCAGGTGACCGCCGCTACTTTGAGGCTGACGGAACCGTCCTCTACCTGGCACGCTTGCGGACTGCGGAGGAGATCGGTTCTGGCACAGTCACCATATACGAGTTGCCAGGCTTTGGGCCATGCGTGTGGCGCAAGGCTGATGGCACCTTCCTCACGCCCGATGACGAGCGCGCTCATGGGACCTTCATGGCCAAGTGCCTTCGCCCTCTCCCGTGGCCCTCTCATCCTGTGCGCGCGGCAGCCGTGGAGACCCTGGGCCAAGCCCTCCGAGGGACCGCAGAGCGGGAGGCGGTTGAGCGGATCTGCCGAGCTTTCCCTGCATCGCACGCCGACGCGCGGTGTGCCGCCGTGCGGGCCATGGCGCGAATTGCCAACATCGAGGATGCAATTGCCTTTGCCGAGGAGGCGCTCGCCAAGGACCGGTGCTGGCTCGTGCGCGAGCAGGCCGCCAAGACGCTCGGAGAACTGCGGGCGAGGCGCAGCACGGTTCTCCTTCGTGAACGGCTCAGCAAGGAGCGCGTGCCGCCAGTGAGAGCGGCCATACAGGCGGCTCTGGCCGCTCTATGACGGGCTCCGCAAGTGAGCCCTCCCGCTGCCGCCGAGGAGGAGCGACACCCCATGGCCATGCGATTCCTGGGCCGCATTCGGTCCGCCCTTCTTCTCCTCGTCATCCCCTGTGGGTGCGTAGCGCCGCGCCCGACCCACCATCGGGTGCCCCACCACAGGCTCTACGACGGGCCGGAGCAACCCGCGACCGCCCTTTCCTTTCTTGTCGCGGGTCCCGAAGTTGTGCTCCACTCCGTGGATGGCCGCCCTCTCCCAGACCCGTATAGGATGTTTGCCGCAACACGTCCCGGCCCTGGGTCCAAAGCTGTTTGCAGGATCATCGAACTGCTGCCGGACAGGCACACTGTCGAGGCATCCTTTCTCGCCATACCATCCGCTCACACGGCGGTCAATCGGGATTACCCCGACGATCCCTCCCGCAGGAGCATCGTCTACGACACTCTGGTCTCGTTCAAGCGGGTCTCGTTGGAGTTCGATACCCTCAGGACTGGCGTGTACATGGTGAGAGGCCAAAAGGACAGGTTCTGGGGCCCTACCGTATCCGTGAGTTACGCGACGCTGTTCGATTGGTCCCGAGATGAGGAAAGGCCGACATGGGGCACATTCTGCGGCTTCATGAAAGAGGCGCCTGCCGGAGAGACGGCTGTGGTCTTTCTTCGGGAACTCCCGCGAGGTCTCTTGGGGATTCCGCTGCCCAGAGAGGCCGCTGCCCTGGTGCCCAGGAGCCTGTTCTACTTCGTCGAGGGGTGGCATGTTATCCCTGTCCTGCCAGATTAGCCGCCACAGCGATATGTCTCGTTGCGAAGCTCTGCTTCGCAACGCAGATCGTGCGGCTCCTGCCGCGAGGGGGATGAAGTGGGCGTGGGCCGAGCAGGGTCGAGGGCAGCTTCGGCGGGGGCGTCGCGAAGCCGGGGCTTTGCGGCGAGAGGGGCCGGCACCTGTGCGTGGGCGGTTGACGGGGCTGGGGTGGGGCTGTATGCTGTGCGGGCGGAGAGGGGCGCGCGCAGGCGG
>VGYV01000408.1 GCA_016872855.1 Planctomycetota bacterium | reverse complement strand
GCAACCTCGAAGCCATCAAGATGGGCATCAACGTCATCATCTACTTCCTCAGCCATTGAAGACGCCCGGCGATGCAAAATGCAGGATGCAAAGTGCAAAGTGCAAAATGCAAAGTGCGAGATGGAAAATGCGGGGCGGCGCGCCGCACGCTCGTGTCCCGTCTCTTGCCTTTCTGCCTTTTGCCTTTTGCCTTTTGCCTTTTGCACTTCCCGGCCTTCGCCGCCGAGCCCGCCTGCCACGCCCTCCTCGTGGGCGGCATGCCAGGGCCGGCCATCTACGCCCGCCGATACGCCGATTGGCTGAAGCGCTTCCACGCCTACCTGGCCCAGACCGCTAAGGTGCCCGCGGAGAACCTCGTCGTCCTCTCCGGCGACGAGGCCCTCAAGGACGCGATCGTCACGGGCAAGGCCACCCGCGAATCCCTCAAGCAGGCCCTCGCCGCCCTGGCGAAGAAGGTGAGGCCCGAAGACCAATTCATCCTCATCCTCATCGGCCACGGCGCCGCAGCCGAGACGGTGCCCTCGATCATCCTCCCCGGCCAGGACATCAATGCGCAGGAGCTTGCCGACGCCCTTGCCCCGATTCGCGCCCGCAACCAAGCCGTCCTCAACTTCACGGCCAGCGCCGGCGACTCCGTCCGCTTCCTCGCCCGCGGCGGGCGCGTCACCCTTGCTGCGACCAGCCCCGCCGAGGTCACGGAATCGGTCCTCGCCGAGTTCTTCCTCCGCGGCCTGGAGTCCAAGCGGGCCGACGGCGAGGGGGCGCCCAAGGCGGGCCTGCTCGACGGCACGATCACCCTCCTCGAAGCCGCCAACTGGGCCAGCCACCAGGCCGCAATGTGGATCGGGCGAATGAAGTCCACCGAAAGCGGCTGGAAGATTGACGGGAAAGAGAGCGTCGAAATCTTCCAGAAGCTCTACGGCGGCCCGGAGGGCGAGCCAGCCGTGCGAAAGCTCTCGCCCGCGAGCGACGCGGCGGCCGCCGATGAGCCGGTGCCGTTGCGGCCCAAGGGCGGGCTGGACGCCTTCTGGTTCGGCCGCCGCATCGTGGCCGAGCACGCCGTGCTCGAGGACTGCGGCGAGGAGCGCGGCGTCTCTCCCCTCGGCGGCGACGGCTACAAGCCCATCGGCGGCGCCAAGCCCGGCGAGCCGGGCGCCCTCGCCCGACGCGTGGTCCTCGGCAGGCCGGCGCTCCTCGCGGACAGTGGACAGTAGACAGAGGACAGAGGACAGTGGTCAGAGCCAGCCAGGGCCGCCAGGTGCTCGGTCGTCTCCTGTCTTCTCCCCTCTGTCTTCTGCCGTCTGCCCTCTGCCGTCTGTCTTCTGCCGTCTGCCGTCTGCCCTCTGCCCTCTGCCTTCTGTCGTCTGTCCACTGTCTACTGTCCACTGCCCACTGCCCACAGGCATGGGCCGCTGAGGCCGAGCTTCCCCCCTTCGAGAGCGTGAAGACCGGCGGCCAGCCGCAAGAGGAGTGGCGCCACGCGGGCAAGTACCCGCCCTTCCGCGTCACCTGGCTCCGCGAGGCGCGGCTGGCCGACGTGGCGGGGGTGTTCCCCCATCCCACCCTGCCCGAGCGGGTCGCCGCCGCCACCGCCGCGGGGTTGTTCCTCTCCGACAACGCGGGCCGCACGTGGACGCCCCTGCCCGAGGCGGCGCCCGCAAAGCTCGGCGCGGTCCGCCACGTGGCCTTCGACCCCGCCGCGCCCGACACCTTCTATCTCGCCACCGATGGCAAGGGCATCTGGGCCACCAGCGATGGCGGCAAGACCCTTCGCCAGATCGGCTCGAAGGCCAGCGGAATGGCCGCCGACGCGGCCCTGGCCGTCCACCTCTATCCGCCCGACATGCGGCTCCTCACGCTCCTGGCCATCCACGGCGACGCGGCCGCGGGCATCTCAGTGACCGAGGATGGCGGGCGCACCTGGCGCGTCACATCGCCCGACCACCACACCTGGAAGCTCGTCTTCAGCGGCGCCGACAGCCTGCGTCTCCACATGTCCGCCTCGACCCGCGACAAGCCCGACGTGCGCCACATCCTCTCCGCCGCATCCCTCGGCCAGCCCTGGTACGTCATCGTCCGCGACGTCGTGCCCACCGACGCCGCCCTGCCGGTCCTGCGCGGCGGCGTCTACTGGGCCACGTCCGACGCCGGCATCCACGTCGTCACCCACGGCGGGGCCAACTTCGAGAAGGTCGGGCCAGAGGAGCTGACCCGCCTCGCCAGCCTGGGCGTCGCGCCCGGCCACCACGCCGACTGCCAGGTCTTCTTCGCCTACGAGCCAACGCGGCTCGGCATGGCCGTGTCGCTCGACGGCTTCAAGACCTTCACGACGTGCAGCCAGGGCCTCTACACCAGCCCGTTCGTGGCCGAGGGCGCCCACCTCCGCGCCAACGCCAGCGGCACCGTCTTCTACGCCGTGGCCAACGGCGTGCTCTCCAAGGGCTTCCGCTTCGATGGGCCGCTCAAGGTGAGCAACGTCGCGCTCTCGCCCCCCGCCTTCTCGTTTGCTCAGGTCGCCTGGACCGAGGGCGCCAAGAGCCTCGAGCGCTGCCTCACCGCCCTGCCCCGGGCGAGCCATGCCGCGCCCTTGGCGCAGCAGATCGCCCGGTTCGCGAAGGGCGTGGAGGGCGCCCTCGCGCCCACCCAGCTCACGATCACCGCGCTGGCCGCGGACCAGAGGGGGAAGCCCAAGTCAGTCACCGTGGACCTCAGCCGCCTGGGCGGCTCACCCCGCACGCCCATGCACGACGACGGCCAGCACGGCGACGGAGCAGCCGGCGACAGCGTCTACGGAACATCCGTTTCGCTGCGGCCGCGGGACATCCATCGCGACGGGCGCGACTGGCGCCGTGAGTGGCCCGGCCCCCTCGACCTCACGGTCACAGCCGTCGGCGCTGACGGCGCGCTCGCCGGCGCCGTCGGCATCCTCTTCGGCGTCAAACGCCCCGAGAGCTTCGCCTACTGGGAGGAGGACTACGTGCCCTGGGTCCGCAACCCCACCGGCGAGGTGGCCGTCTCCCTCGACCCGCAGACCGCCCCTCCGCCCACCAGCCGCTCGAGCTGGCGCATCACCGCAGCCAAAGGCCCCTGGACACTCCCCATCGGCAACCCCTACGTGCCGCGCGACGTTGCCGGCTTCCACGCCGTCTCCTTCTGGGTCAAGGCCGGCCCCGCAAGCCCCGGCGAGCTGCGCGTCCAGTTCCGCGACCAGCCCGACTACGTTGCCACCACCACCACCCCGCCCGTTAGCTTTGGGGTCACAGGGGAGTTCCGCCGCGTCGTCGTCCCCCTCGAACCCCTGCTCGCCAAGACCCCAGGCTTCCTCTCTCGCCTCTTCTGCTGGGTCATCTTCTCGGCCGACGGCCCCGGCACCTGGTGGGTGGACGACATCCGCCTGGTGCAATCGAAAGACGAACTCGATACTGACGTGAGGCCCCATCCCCAATGACCGCTCTTCACCGTCTACTGTCCACCGTCTGCTGTCCACTGCTTCTCTCCTTGGCGGCCCATGCCGCCCCCGAGGACCCCGTGGCCAAGCTCCTCGACCAGGCGAAGGCCTGGAGCGGCGACCCGCGGAAGCACGAGGACGTGCTCCGCGCCTGCGAACAGGTTGCCACCAGCCCCCTGGCGAAGAAGGAGCAGAAGGTGGCCGCCCTCGGCCTCATGGCCGACGCCTACCGCCAGAAACGCAAGTTCGCCGAAGCCGTCCAGACCCTCGACCGCCTCCGCGCCGCCTTCCCCGAGGACAAGGGTCTGGTCCGCCAGGCCCTCCACGCCCAGCTCGCCACCCTCTGGGAATGGAACAAGTCCGATGACGGCGTGGCCAAGGCCAACGAGCTGATCGCCGCCAGCGGCGACGACAAGCCGAGCGAGGCCGCAGGCCGCCTCTGGCTCGCCCGCTTCCTCCTCCACCGCACCCGCAAGCCCGACGCCGCCTACGACGAGGCGAAGAAGGCCACGGAGCTTGCCCCCGCCGACGACAAGCTTGTGGCCGAGGCGCTGCTGGTCATGTTCGAAGCCGTGTGGCCCAAGAACGAAGTAGAGAAGGCCCTCGACGCCGCGGCCCGCCTCCTCGACCCCAAGTACCTCGCCCTGCGCGAGGAGTGGGAGCGGCCCGTTCTGCTCAAGCGCCCGGGCGAGTGCCTGCTCCGCCTCCAGCGCTACGACGAGGCGGCGGCCCAGTTCCTCAAGGCCGAAAAGGCCACCGCCAACCGCCGCTTCGGTCAGGAGTGCTGCCTCCTGGCCGCCCGCGCCGCCCTCGACGGCGCCAAGCACGACGCCGCGCTGGCCGCGCTTGAACGCGTCTTCACCGACTACCCCGAGCTGACCGACCACTGGCACATCGCCCAGACGATGATCGTTGACGCCCTGCGCCGGCAGACGAAATACGACGAAGCCCTCAAGGCCGCCCGCATCTGCCTCGACGCCTCGCCCGAGCGCTCCGCCATCGCCGCCAACACCATGCTCATCGCCGAAATCCTCCGCTCACTCGACGGCCACGTCGGCCGCGCCAACCAAATGATCAACTTCCAACGCTACGGCCCCGACGGCGAGGACGGCAAGCCCGGCACCCCCGACGACTTGAAGGACCCCCTCGCCGCCCTGCCGCGCCCCGCCTACCCCGCCCGCGAGCGCGCCTTCGCCGAGGTACGCAAGGCCGCCGGCGACACCGCCCAGGCCTCCCGCTTCCGCGCCCTCACCCACATCTACGCAGGGGACCCCAAGGCGGCGCTGACGTGCTACCTCGACGCCTTCGCCCGCGCGACGGGCGATGACTACAAGGCCGCTGCCCAGGACCTCATCCTCATCGGCGCACGAGCCGTCCGAGGCCACGCCGTCGGCCTGAAGGACTTCGCCGATTACGTCAACTTCGGCCCCGACGGCCCCGACGCCAAGCCCGGCACCCCCGACGACCTCAGGAACCCCTTCGAGCCCCTGCTGAGATGATGCCATGAGACCCCCTACCGTCGAGAATGGCGCCAACTCCGGGCCATCGTTGGCCCAGCCCGCCCTTGGCGGGCGGCAGGGGGTAGCCACGGGCGTAAGCCCGTGGAAGAGGGGCATGACCCCAGGCCCAGCCCCCGCAGGGGGCGGCAGAAACCAAGGGGCTAGGGGCGAACCGGGGCTTCTGCCGCCCCCTGCGGGGGCTGGGGGCGGGGACGCCGCGGTCCACGGGCTCACGCCCGTGGCTATCCCCTGCCGCCCTGCGGGCTGGGCCGGGCTCCGCAAGCCGCGCTCGACTGCCCACTGTCTACTGTCCACGGCCCACTGCCTTCTCCTGGCGCTCGCCGCGGCCCTTCCCCCCGTCGCGCAGGGTGGCCAAGCCGCTCTGCCCGACGGCGACGGCGGCTTGGCCGGGCTGGCGGCGGACGACGTGAAGGTGCTGGGCGAGGCCCGCGATGCGCTCGAGCGGCTCGTGGCCGACGAGGGGCAGGACGAACGGCTGCGCCGCGACGCCGCCATCGGCCTCAGCCGCATCCACGAGGCGCTCAACGACTGGGGGAGGGCAGGGCAGCTCGACTGGTATCTCGCCCAGCTCTCGCGGAGGCAGCCGGGTCCGCTCCAGGCCGCCCTCGCCGAGGGCGCCCAGTCGGCCGCCAAGGCCCGCCAGCCCCACTTCGGCGGCGTCCGCGACTTCTGGCGGGCCTTCGATGCCCTTGCCCGCGACAAGGGCCTCGGCATTGCCGGCGAGACCGAGCGCGTGCGGAAGCAATTCGAGGCCGCCGCCGACCACCTGGCCAAGCTCGCCTGGGTCTCCCCGCCCCTTCGGCCCTTCGAGGTCAAGCTCCCTCCCCTCGACCTCCGCACCCTCAAGCCCCTCCCCGATCCGGACAGGCGGAAGTAGCCCGAGCCCATTTGGCCTCGGTCAAGCGGTGACACGTCCAGTTCGTCTCAACTCGTCCAAGTCGGCAGGTTTCCGCCCGGAGGCAAATGAGGCCAATCTACCACTATATGTTGGGGCCTGCGGCGGCTCGCACCACAACATGTCGCAAGTCGTCCAACTCGTCCAAGTCGGCAGCCTTTTCGCGCGGCCATCGGCTCCCGGGCTGTCAATACGGACATATGGGCTCAGGCGGGAAGGGCTTCTTGCTGTTCCACGCGGCGAGCACAACGGTCTCGAGTCGTGCTAGGCGCTCCTGGATGGCCGCCAACTCCGAGCGCGCTTCGGCAGGCATGGCGGGATTGGCTGAGACCAGGGATGCCAGGTTCTTGAGTCGGCGCTTCGCCGCGGCCAGCACAGAGCGAAGGACGTACTCGCGCGGGAACTTCCGACGATGGATGCGCAACTGAGCCCTGTCGAGCCCTATCGTGCGAAGCGAGAACGCCCCGCCAGGCGTCAAGGCACGAGCCGACCCATCCTCCAGAAACTCAACGCGGTCCTCCCAGTCTTCCGAGCACGGGTCCACAAACCGCTCCCCGCGGTCCGCTTCCTCCGGCGATGGCCACTTGTCACCTTTACGGTCCGTGCGATTGCACAACTGACAGGCGTAGTAGAGGTTGGCATAGCGCCGCTCAAGTTGCTCGAACCGCGCCTTGGGACGGAAGTGGTCTACCACGAAGTTATCCGGTCCCTGGTTGTCTGACTCGTGAAGCAGGCAGTACGCGCACCGGCACTCGAAGTCAAGCCTCAGGCAGCCCTTGTACCACCGGTACGGCTTTCCGTCGGGCGGCGTCCTTCTGCGGGTGAAGGTCGCCATCAGCTCTTGCCCCCTCCCCGAAGCAACTCCTCCAGCCGCCCCAACCGTTCCTCGAACTCCTTGAGTTCGCGGCCCAGGCTCAAGGCTTCTTCGTCTGGCTCCCGCTCGTAGATGTCGGGCAGAGGCCCGTTGATGATGTCCTCCCAGTCTGATTTCTTCCGAAGCTCATCCTCTGTGAGAGGAACCCCGTCCCAAAGCTGGCGCTTGCCATCCTTGTCCAGTGGCCAGGGCCGCAACTCGACGAAGGGAACCGGCGGGACCGGGTGGGGGCACTCGAACGGCCTCTCCGCGACGGAGCTAGGCTCATTCAGGAAGTCAAGGATGAGGTTCACGTCCTTCTCACTAAGATCGAGGAGCCTAGCAATCCTGGCCAAGAGCTGCTGGCGCATTGCCACGATGCGGCCATCTTGTGGGTCCACGTACCCCGACGCCAGGGACTGCGCGATCCGGTGTGATAGGACAGCGACCTGGGTCATCCCTACCCTGTCCAGCCCGACTGGAACCCAAAGCTGCTCCAGTTCCGTCTGCCTTATCGTGGGCATTAGGGCGGGGTCCTGCGGGTTGGTTAGCACGAACCAGAACCATCCCATTTCGCTGTTCAGGTATCCCAAGAGGAAGTGAAGGAAAATGCTGTCGCAGCTTCGCGGGTTCGGATGGCATACTATGATCTTGTTGTCCGCGTACCGACGCTCGAAGTCCAGGCAGGCGCGAATGATGCTGCCGGATTCCCTGGTATGATGTCCCGGTCGGTCTTCAAGATCAGATCTCTTCTGTTCTGTCTTTGATCGACCGGGGGGAGAGGTGGCGAAGAAGTGACCAGACCTCCATGCTGGAAGGCGTTGTGTACGGGTGTCT
>VGYV01000407.1 GCA_016872855.1 Planctomycetota bacterium | reverse complement strand
GGATGGGGCGAAGGAACAGGGAAGGAAGGCACTGATGCCTCGAATCAAACCCCAGACGCACTCCTCACATCAGCTACGACCCTGCCAGCCGACACCGCCCTACTACCGCGAAGCGGTTTAGTTCAACTACATATTATATCTACACTTCCAGTGGAAACTCACTCCCCCTGGCGGCTGGCGCCAGAGATGCTGCGCTCGGGGACCGCAAGGTTTATATAGTAGGACCACTGGGTGGGGCTCATGAGAGCCGCAACCCTATTCTCGGACCTGCCCTGGGCCGGATTCATCGAGTCCCTGCTCCCGGACTTCATCCTTGCGTTCACCTTCTTCACAGCCCTGACCTATGCTGTGCTCGGCAAACGCTTCGACCACCAGCGGCCTGCGGTGGCCATGTCGGTCGCGCTCGGGCTCGCATTTGCGGTTGGCCTGGTCTGGTGGGAGCAGGAGCAGGGGTGGTCGATCAGGGACCTCGGCCCACTTGCGATCGGCTTCGCCGTGATTCTGGTCGGGATGATCATGTTCCAGGCTGTCCGCCAAACGGGCGGGTCATGGTCTGGCGCCGGCGTCGCCATCGGGGCGAGCATTCTTGTGGCTTCGTTGCTGGGGATCGATCTCCCGGTCAATTCAGGGATCGTCCGTGCAATTGCTGTGCTGGCCCTGATCGCTGGCATCGTCGCTTTCCTCACGCATTCGCGAGGACCGGTGTGTCGCACCTCCGGTCCTGCTGCGTCAGCGCGGGCGGAAGCGGCGGATTCGCGCCACGACATGGGCGACCTATACGATGGCGGGAGAGTCGGCGAGAGATTGAGAGAGCGGTTTGCGAGGCTTCGTGAAGAGGCCAGGACGCTTCCAGCACACCCTAACGACGTCGGCAACGTGATGGTCCAGCTTCACCAGATGCTGCCGGCTGAGGGTTGGCTGACGGAGCGGCTCGCACGGCTCCGTGCCAAGGCCTACGCTGTCCGTGAGGGACACGTTGCCAGGATCGATGAGCTTCGGCGCATCATGGACCGCTTGCCGGACGAAGCCAAGAGGGCCGCCTCTCGTGAGCTCGGCAGACGCTACGCTGAACTGCGCCTCGACACGAGGCTCGAGCGGCTCGACAGGACGGTAGCCGAGGCTGAGCGCCGCATCAGGGACGTCACTCGAGAGGCCGAGGCGGCATTGGCTCGATACGACTACCGCAGACTGACCGACCTGCTGGCAGATGCAGAGAACCTACAGAAGCACAATGACGAGCTGTTCAAGGCCATTGACCGCACAGAGCAGAAGCTCGCGAAGATCGCGCGGGACGTCGCGCGCGACGCGCCTCCGGTGGCGGCACCATGGGCTTCGGCTCCCACGGGCGGGCTGGGCGGAGAGCCTACGGTCCGCCGTAGCGGCGCTCGGCAGCCTCGAGGAGCGAGTGCTCGTCGTCGCCGAGGATGGCCCCGGTGCCAGGCGCGGAGAGCACCTGCTTGACGGTGGCATCGGCTTCGACTTCGACGGTGAGCGGTTCAGCGGACAGACGATACAGTTCCACTTTCATTGATGACCTGCTTTCTTGCTCGAACGGTTCGAACGACACGGCCTCGCATGCACACGCAGGCGAGGCCAACAAGGACACGATGGACGCAAACGGTTCAGGCTATAGGCGTCACCCCTCTCTCACGAGCGGAGGGTTGTTCAATGGAGGCAGAGCAGCCAGGCAATGGCTGCCTTGCGAGAGTAATGCAATACTATCGGGGAGGGACATGCCGGGCATGGCGCCCAAAACACTCCCTCCCCAGATGCATCCCTCCCAAGCTCCCCCCTTGAGTCCCTCCCCTCAGGCGGATTGAGGTCATTCCTCCCTGTAACACCAGCACACGCGGGCCCAACAGGCATCAGCCCATCTCGTGGTAACCATCACCTCCTCTCAATGGGGCGTCGTGGGTCACGGCTCCTGGACCGGCGCGATCTTCAGCGCCCGCTCTTCGAGGGCAGTCGGTGTGACGCCCAGAAGGGCGTTCACCTGCTCCCACAGCTCCTTGATCTGGCTGGACGATGTGGCCAGCCAGACCGTGTCGAGCAGGTTGTCCTTCTCCTCGCGGAGCGCCATGACCTGCTTGCCGAGGCCTGACTGGGCCAGGATCTCGGCCTCCGGCGCCTTGGCGCGGGCGCTCACAGCAGTCTCGACCACGCCGTCGCTGCGGTAGTAGGTCTGCTCCAGCTCTTCCTCCACGGTGGTGCCGCGGAGGACCGCGCGCTGCTCGGCTCGAAGCCGGCGCTCGCGCTTCTCGATGTCTTCGCGTTGCTTCTGGAGCGCGTCGAGTTCCTTGCGCTGGGCGTCGATACCCAAGCTGGCATACGCCCTGTCGCGGGCGATCTGCTCGACACGCTGGAGCAAGGTCGGGTCTTGCTTCGCCACCATAGTCTCAATCCGGTGATTGATCCTCTTGGCGATGCGCTCCTTCCAGTGCTCCTTTTCTGCCACGGTCAGTCCCATGGCTGGGTTCTCCTACAAGATGGGTATGGGAAACGCCGCGATGGTCACGAGCATTCAGTCCTGCTGGGTTGATCACCTCCTCTCTGGGGTTCGTCCCTTGTTCTTGGCCTTGGCTTCGGCGATTGCCGTTCAACTCAAGAAAACCGGCCTCCCACAGGACATCGCGGTCGTTGCCCTGAAGGCTTGGGCCGCCAAGAACCGCCCGAGCGATGGGAAGCGACCTATCACTGATTCCGAAGTCATCCGCCAGGCGGCCTCCGTCTATGCCAGGAACTACCGGGCTTGTGGCTGCGGGGACCCTGCCGTCAAGGCGTATTGCGAGCCGAGCTGCTGGTTGCGGGCAGAGAACCAGCGGAGGAACGGCACGACCGTACCGCCAAGGGGCACCAGCCACTTCCCGCCCGGCAACAGCCAGAGGGACCCATCATGAGACCACACGGACCCAAAGACCAGCGCGCGCCGGAACAGAAGCGCGATCTTCTCGAAGAACTTCTCCATCAGCGTTACTTGCTCAAAGATGGCGATGGCCACCCCGTCGAGGACGCACGCCAAATGATCGAACGCGTAGCAGCGGCAGTGGCCGATTCGGAGGTGAAGCACGGGGCCTCGCCTTCCCAGGCTCACGCCGTGGCTGGCGAGTTCTCTCGCTTGATGAGCGACGGCCTTTTCCTGCCCAACAGCCCTACCCTGATGAATGCTGGGCGGCCCGGCGGCATGTTGAGCGCGTGCTTCGTATCGGGGATCGAGGACAGTGTCGAAGGCATCTTCGAGGCCGTGAAGCTGACTGCCCTGGTTCAGAAGGCCGGCGGGGGAACCGGCTTTGCCCTCGACACCTTGCGTCCTACAGGGGATCACGTCGCTTCCAGCGGCGGTACGACTAGCGGCCCGATCAGCTTCTGGCGCGTGTTTTCCGAGACCACCGGGGCCATCCAGCAGGGCGCCCACAGGCGCGGTGCAGGGATGGCGATGCTGTCAATCACCCACCCGGACGTGCTGCGCTTCCTCTCGGCCAAGCAAGATACCAATGACCTCGTGAACTTCAACATCTCGGTGAAGATCCCCGACGAGCTCATGGAAGCCCTCCGGTCGAGACCCGACAGTCCTCATGTGGTCGTCAACCCCCGAACCGGCGAGCGGTACCTCCTTCCCCGGTCTCTGGACGTCAGGCGATACACGCTACGCGACCTCCTTCCTGCTGGCGCGGCCAACCAGCCGTGCTACAGCGTAGGGGACGTCTGGAAGCTGCTGGTCACCAATGCCCACGCGACCGGAGAGCCCGGGGTCTGCTTCATCGACCGCGTGAACCGGGACAATCCTACGCCGGCTCTCGGACCCATCCAGGCCACCAACCCTTGCGGGGAGCAACCCCTGCTTTCGGGAGAGGCCTGTTGCCTGGGCTCGATAGACATATCGAAGGTCGTCTTGAAGGACCCGCCGGAGATAGATTGGGCGGCACTGGGAGAGACGGTCCGGTGGAGCGTGCGCTTCCTCGACAACGTCATTGACGCCAGCAGCTATCCGGCGCCGCAGATCCGCCAGGCGACGCTGGGGAACCGCAAGATCGGGCTCGGCATGATGGGGTTTGCAGACGCGCTGGTCCTCATGGGCGTCAGGTACGACAGCGATGGGGCCGCAGGCGTGGCTCGCAAGCTCTCCCAGTTCATCCAAGAAGCTGCCCACCAGGCCAGCCAGGAGCTCGCGGATCAGCGCGGCAGCTTCCCCAACTGGGCCGCCAGCGTCTGGGGCACCCAGCACCATCGCCCGATGCGCAACGCGTCCTGCACGACCATCGCCTCCCACGGGCAGCCTCAGCATCCTCGCCCAATGCAGTGCGGGCATCGAACCCATCTATGCCCTCGCGTACCGCCGTCTTGCCCTTGACGGGCGCGAGTTCATCCGCTCTTGGAGAGACTGGGGCAGCGTGATGGCTGGATCAGCGATCCGGTGAGGCAGGCGTTGCTTGAAGGCGTGCCTGCAAGGGAGATCACGGGCATTCCACGCCCCCTTGCGGATGCGCTGGTTACCGCGCACGAGGTCGCTCCGGAATGGCACGTCCGAATACAGTCCGCGTTCCAGGAGCATACTGACAACGCCGTATCGAAGACCGTCAACCTGCGCACTGGCGCTTCGGTGCAGGATGTCGACGCGGTGTTCCGGCTGGCCTTCGACCTTGGCTGCAAGGGCACAACCGTCTACCGCGATGGCTCGCGAGAAGGGCAGACGTTCACGAAAGCCTCCGGCGGAGAGGACAGCCGCAATGCGCGCGCCCGGAATCCCAGGCCGCGCACCCGGGTCACGGCCGGCAAGACGTTCAAGTTCCGCATGGGCTGCGGAACCCTCTTCGTGACCGTGAACCACGACGCGCACGGGCTCTGCGAGGTGTTCGCGAACCTGGGCAAGGCAGGTGGCTGTCCGTCTCAGTCGGAGGCGACCTGCCGGGCCATCTCCGTCGCCCTGAGGTCTGGTGTCGAACCGAAGGCTCTCATCGAGCAGCTTCGCGGCATCCGATGCCTCTCCACTGCAAGGGCACGGAAGAACGGAGACGACGTGAACGTCCTCTCCTGCCCGGATGCGATAGCCAGGGCGATGGAAGAGGGAATGGGTATCCAAGGGCACCTGCCTTTGGTCATCGTCGACAACACGTGTCCAGACTGTGGCGCCCGACTGCGCAAGCAGGAGGGGTGCCTGGTCTGTACCTGCGGGTTCAGCCGGTGCAGTTGAGCCTGTGAGAAAGGATGAACGTGGTCGTGCGGGGAGAGCCTGTGCGCGTCGAGCAGAGACTGCGGTCTTGCCCGTGCCGCCAAGGAGGTGATACGCAGCCTGCTGAAGCTCTCCCTCAGATGTTGTGCTCACAGGGCTCCTTGTAGGCCCCGAGGTGTAGCCATGCGGCAGAGCACCCACATCCCCGACGCGAGCGCCATCGGAGGGGGCACAACCCCCCGCGAGCTGGCCGCAACGGCGAGGCCCCTATCGCATGTCGCCGCGGCACTGCTCCTCGACGTTCGCGCTGTAGCAGCGATAGTCGGCTGCAGTTCCAGGAACGTCTACCGCCTTTCAGATGGGGGGCGCACGCCGCGGCCAGTGAAGATCGGACGGCTGGTCCGCTGGCGCAGGGCCGACATCGAAACGTGGATTGCAGCCGGATGTCACTCTTGCCGCTGAAAGCAGGCGACGTGCGGCGTCCGCAGGGACGATCATTGCGAACACCTTGCGTGGCGATGCACGAGGCGGCTCCGCCCCCTACTGGCGGAGGAGAAAAGAAAGGCTTGACATCTCCGCTCCGATCCGGTAATATATATTGGCATGAGCACCCGAAAGCGACCGAAGACGATGACGGAGCTGCTGCGGGATGCCCTGGCCGAGGCGCCTTCTTTGAGGGGCGTGGAGCGAGCCTCGGGCGTCAAGCATCAGTCGATGATGAAGTTCCTGAGACGCGAGCAATCCCTCCGCCTGGACATGGCCGACCGGCTCGCCGCCCACTTCGGGATCGTGTCGAGGCGAGAGCCAACAGGCAGAGAAGGGGAGTGAACCGCGATGGCAGCCGTCTACCGCAAGACCTACACCCGTCCGCTGTCTGAACTGCCTCCAAACGCAGAGATCGCTCAGCGCAAGGACGGCCGCAAGGTCGCCCGCTGGCGAGATGCGTGGGGCCGGAAGCACGCCGCGCCGTTGACCGCCAATGGGGAGGGCGTTCTCATTCAGGCAGAGACCTACACCGCAAGATACCGAACCGCCAGTGGCCGGGCCATCGAGGCCGCCTCCGGTTGTCGGGACAAGGAGGCCGCCAAGGCTTTCCTGGCCGATCTGGTGCGGCGAGAGGAACTCGTAAGGGGCAAGGTGATGACGAGGGCCGAGGCCGACATGGCCGATGCAGCCAAGTCGCCTATCAGTATCCACGTAGAAGCCTACCTGGAACACCTCTCGACCAAGAGTCGCCACGGGTTCAAGCTCTCCGCCGACCATCGGGCGAACGTCCGGCGCGACCTCGACCGCGTCGTAGCCGACTGCGGGTTTGCGGCGCTGGCGGACCTGAGCCGAGAGGGTGTCGAAGCGTGGCTCACGGACCGGGAGGCCGACGGGATGGGGGCTTCCACCAGGAACCACTATGCGGGGGCGATCATCGCATTCGCCAACTGGTGCGTTCGCACCCGTCGCCTGGCCGCGAATCCGCTCAACGGCTTGAGCCGCTCGGACGAGAGCCTCGATCGCCGTCGCCTGCGGCGTGCTCTGACGGAAGAGGAGTTACTGAAACTCCTGGACGTCGCCCGTGGTCGGCCGCTTCACGAGGCAATGGTGATTCGCCGTGGCAGGCACAAAGGGCAAGCAACTACGAGGGTCAGGCCGGACGTCAGGCAGGAGCTTGAGGCCATCGGGCGACAGCGCGCCCTGATCTACGCGACGCTGGCGACGACCGGCCTTCGGAAAGGCGAACTCGCCAGCTTGACCGTAGGGCACGCCTTCCTGGACGGCGCCCGCCCGTATCTCCGACTCTCCGCAGCCGACGCCAAGAGCCGCAAGGAGGCCTTCCTGCCGCTGAGGCACGACGTCGCCCGTGAGATCGCAGTGTGGCTCGATGGGCGGCTGGCGGCGCGCCAGAGGGCCGCTCGCGATGCGGGGGAGACCATTCCCTCCACACTGTCACCCGATGAACCGCTCTTCCGCGTGCCTCGCGCCCTGGTGAAGGTTCTGCGCCGGGACCTCAAGTTCGCGGGCATCTCCACGGACAAGGATGCCCAGGGTCGAAGACTTGACGTGCATTGCCTTCGCGTATCCTTCTCCACCCTTCTGACCAAGACGGGCGCAGCGCCCCGCGTTGCGCAGGCGGCATTGCGGCACAGCACGATCAACTTGACGATGAACACCTACACCGACGAGACCCTGCTCCCCGTGGCCGAGGCACTTGAGGCGCTGCCCGTGAGTCTGCCCAGATTGCTGCCCGCGCCGGTGCCTCAAAATCTTGCACAAAGTCTTGCAGTGAAAACTGCCGCTTCGGGGTTCTTTGTGGGTAGCCCCCAGGGGTTGTGGTTGTCGGTCGGCGCGAGCAGCTGGCGATCCAGCGCCGGCACAGGTGTATTTCGGCGTAAGTCCTTGCCATGCCTATGCTGAGG
>VGYV01000406.1 GCA_016872855.1 Planctomycetota bacterium | reverse complement strand
AAATACACCTGTGCCGGCGCTGGATCGCCAGCTGCTCGCGCCGACCGACAACCACAACCCCTGGGGGCTACCCACAAAGAACCCCGAAGCGGCTCAAATATCAATTATTCCCAACCGCCCGCCGGGGGTTCGGGGCATGACGTCAGGTCCTGGCACGCCGCGGTGAAGCCCACAGCGGCGTCGAGCCGCCGCAGTCCGACAGGCTGCCGCATGGCCTTGGGTCGCTTCCCTTGCCTGGGCGGGAAGGTGGGGAGGTGAGGGGGCAGCCATCAAGAGTGTGCGCGGTGTCAAATCTTCAAATGCGAGTTGTTGCTGGCACCCGCTCCGTTGTTGACAAGTCGGGACGGGAGGCTACAATCGGGGGGCGGGGCGGGGGAGTTGTTGGGGGGATGCGATGAGCGGACGATTGCACGAGGGGATTCGGCGGCGGAAGGAGGGGGAGGCGCTGCGGGTGTACGCGCAGTTGCTGGTGGAGCACGAGCGGGTGCGGCGGCTGCGCGGCGGGGCGTCGCCCTCGGCGGCGGCCGCGTGCAAGCCATCGCCCAGGGCGTGGCGGCCGCTGCACGACGTGGCGTTCTTCCAGGCGGCGGGGGAACGCTCGGTGCCGCTGAGGGAGTTCTGCTCGCGCTTCCCGCGTGGGGACGCAGCGCCGGGGCGGGTGCCTTGCGGGCCGTATCTGGCGGCGCTGCGGGTGGCGCTGGAGCTTGCAGGCGACGGTGTGGTGCAGCACGGCGGCGAGGCGCCCTGGGGGAAGGGGCAGCCGCGGGCACCCGAATCGGCGGAGGCCTTCGACGCCATCTGCCGGAACCTGCGGGACCGAGATGCGGATGCGGACGAGTTCGGCTCGCTGGCGGCCATTCTGGACAGCGTGGCTCCGCGGCCCGCGGCGCCGGCGGGGCCGCGGGTGGTGTTGGACGCCGCGGAGTATACTCTGGTGATCGGGGAGACCGCCATGTCGGTGCCGGAGGGCCAGGAGCGCGATTTCCTTCGGGCGTTGGTGACGGCCAGCAAGCTGGGCAGGGTGACGCCGGTCGAGGAGCACGGGCGGGTGTGGAAGGGGGCGGTGGACCGGCTGCGGAAGCGCATCCGCCGGGCGACGGGGCGGCCGCTGCTGGGCGCGGTGGTGCTGACGGCCAGGGGGCGGACAGGGGGCTATCGGCTGAACCCGAACGTGGAGATACGCGCGGCGTCGGAGGTGGGCGTGAGCTTCCTGCCCGAGGAGGCGCTCGACGCCCTCGCACATCCCGTGCGGGGCCGGAGCCGCTCGGGCAGGCGGGACGAGGACGACTGAGAGCGTCTATAAAGCTGCCTCAGAGCGATTTGAGAGCTTTTTTTGCCCGGCACGCCGCCGAACCATATCTCCAGTGGTACCAGATACATAGATGCTTCGGCCTCCTTCCGGGGCCGCAAAATGAAAGCCGTTCAGCGCACGACTCCGTCATAGGGTGGAGGAGAGAGGTCCCGAAGCCGGCAATCCCGGGGCCTGTCTCCTTGTAGGAATGGCCGTTCCGAGGACCCCTGTAGTCCCTGCACGCCCTCCGGGGCAGAACATACCGAATGGGGTCCGCACGCGCTCTTTGACAAGATGAAGGGAAGCGACGCGCGCCGCGCGAGGGGGGGCCGCGGCTCTTGGGCAGGGGCGCCCCCCCTTGTGTGGCGCGCGTGTGGCGCCGTGTTGAGCGACTCTGGCAAACACTGGCCGACTCTGAGCCGGAATGGCGTGAATCGCCAAACGGCGGGTGAGCGAGTCTGGCAAACACTGGCCGACTCTGAGCCGGAATGGCGTGAATCGCCAAACGGCGGGTGAGCGACTCTGGCGAACCGTGGGCGACACTGCGGCGCGGGGCCGGCTCAGAGGAGGTCGAGGCGGCGGATGACTTCGCTCATGGAGGAGGGGCGCTTGTGGGGGCGGCGCTCGCAGCACTGGAGGATGAGTTCCTCGAGGGCAGGGGGACACTTGGGGTTCTTGTCGCGGACGCTGTCGGCGCGGCCTGCGTAGCCGACGGTGAGTCCTGCTCCGCCGGCCATGCCGTCCAGGGCTGGGCGGTTGGGCTGGCCGGTGAGGACGAAGTACACGGTGGCGCCGAGGCCGTAGACGTCGGTGCGGGCGTCGAGGGGCATGCCCTTGAGCTGTTCGTAGGCCATGAACTCGGCGGTGCCCTGGATACGGCCCGGGGGGTCGCTGAAGAGGCGGGCGAGGCCGAAGTCAATCAGCTTCACGTGGCCGTCGTGGGTGATGAAGATGTGGTGGGGCTTCATATCGGCGTGGAGGACCTGGTGGCCGTGGAGAAAGGCCAGGCCCGTGGCCGCCTCGCGGTAGAAGCGGATCAGGTCGCTCATCTCGTAGTCGCTCTTGTCCCGAAGGCTTACGCCATCCACGTACTCCATGATGAGGTCGTAGCCGCGGACGAAGAAGAGCCTCCTGAGGGTGACGAAGGCGTTGAGCTTGACGATGTGGGGGGAGTACGTGGCCTTGTCGAGGCGGTGGAGGAGGCGGTACTCGTTGCGGATTTGCTCGAAGAAGCCGCGGTAGTTGAGGCGGGCGTAGCGGCCGAGCCTGCGGCTGCCGGAGCGGACGTCGCGCCGTGCTTTCTCGATGCTCGCGATGGTCTTGCGGGTCACGTGCTTGATGGCGCACAGGGCGCCGGTGGCCGTTTCGCGGGCCTTGTAGACGACGCTGCCGGCGCCGTTGCCGACCTGTTCCAGTATCTCGTAGCCTTTGAGGTCAGGCCTTGGCATCGGGCTCCCCTGGATGCGGATCAAGTGCTGGCGAAGCGCCTGACAGGCTCGGCCGGGGAGGAACCTGTGCGCTCGGGGCCGAAGGCGCGGCGGAGTGACAGCTCACCGCGCGCCGGCCCAGCATCGCCCCCATGGGATGCTGCTGGGAGCTGCATCCGTTGATGTAGTTTACTAGGTTCGCTTGCGTGGGTCAAGCCCTCTTGGGGCTCGGGTGTGGCTCCGGGCGGTTGGGAGCCTGGTTCCGTGAGACGACGTAGATGCCCAGTTGGGCGAAGGTGTTTGGGAGGGCCTTGGCGAGGGCCTGCGAGAGCGGGCCGCCGCTGGCGACGAAGCGCTGTTGTTCGACGCGAATGCCGTTCTCGGCGCAGAAGCCGCGGAAGTCGTTGAGGGTCATCACGTGGCCCCTTGGCGTGGTGTACCACGGCTCCTTGAAGCAGCCGGCGCGCGGGACGCGCCCCCGTGTGAGGAGGCCGAGGCGGATGCGCCAGTAGCCGAAGTTGGGGATGGACACTATGCCGCGCCGCCCGATGCGCAGCATCTCCTGCACCACCAGCCCCGGCCGGCTCACCAGGTGCAGCGTGAGGCTCAGCACCACGTAGTCGAAGGAGTTGTCCTCGTAGTCCTGAAGGCCGTCGTCAAGGTTCCCTTGGCAAACGGCGAGGCCACGGGCCACGCAGTCCACCACCCGCTCGGGCTTGATCTCGATGCCGCGCGCGGCGACGCCGCGGGTGCGTTCCAGGTGAGCCATGAGCTCGCCCTCGCCGCAGCCGAGGTCGAGCACGCGGGTGCCCGGCTCGATGAGCGCCGCTATCTCCATCAGGTCGGGCCGCAGGCGCGTCTGGTTCGGGGCGGGGGACACCTGTCACCTCTCCTCGTCCAAAGCCCTGGCGTAGTTGAGGGCCAGGAAGTCCGAGATCACGCGGCTGATCCGCTCGCGCTCGAGCAGGAAAGCGTCGTGGCCGTAGTTCGACGGAATCTCGTAGTAGGCAAAGTGGAGCCGGTTGGCCCGAAGCGCCGAGACAATCTGCTTGGACTGGTACGGTGGGTAGAGCCAGTCGGAGCTGAACGCGATGACGAGGAAGCGGGCGAGGACGCTGCGGAACGCCGCTTCCACCGAGGCGTACTTCGCAACCAGGTCGAAGTAGTCCATCGCCCGCGTGATGTAGAGATACGAGTTGGCGTCGAAGCGCTCGACGAACGACTGGCCCTGGTACTTGAGATAGCTCTCGACCTCGAAATCAACGTCGAACTCGTAGCTATAGTCGTCTTTGTCGCGGAGCTGTCGGCCGAACTTCTGGTGCATGGATTCGTCGCTGAGGTAGGTGATGTGGCCGAGCATGCGCGCGATGGCCAGCCCGCGAGTCGGCGGCTCGTGCTCGTAGTAGTCGCCGTCGCGGTAGTTAGGGTCGTCCAGTATGGCCTGGCGGCCGACGACGTTGAAGGCGATTCCCTGGGCGGTGAGGCGCGGCGTCGTGGCGATGGGAATCGCCGTCCAAACCATCTCCGGGTAGGTGATGGCCCACTCGAGCACCTGCATCCCGCCCATCGAGCCGCCGACCACGGTGAGGAGCGTCTTGATGCCCAGGTGGTCAATGAGGGCCTTCTGCGCGCGCACCATGTCGGCCATGGTGACGACTGGAAAGGTGCGGCCGTAGCGGCGCCCCGTGGCGGGGTTGAGCGAGGATGGGCCGGTCGAGCCCTTGCAGCCGCCGATACAGTTGGGGCAGATGACGAAGTAGCGGCGGGTGTCGAACGCCTTGCCGGGGCCGACCATGCCGTCCCACCAGCCCGCCTTGCGGTCCTCCGGCGAGTGGTAGCCGGCCACGTGGGCGTCGCCCGAGAGCGCGTGGCAGATGAGGACGGCGTTGCGGCGGCGGGGGTCGAGCTGCCCATAGGTCTCGTAGGCGAGGGTGATGGGGCCGAGCTTGGCCCCGCTGTCGAGCGGCATCTCATTCGGCGGCTCGGCGAAGGTGATGCTCTTCGTCTCCACGATGCCTACAGAGTCCGGCTGTTCCCACGGGGGCAGGTCTGCCCGCGCCTTCGCCTGTTGCATCTGCGGTTCTTCGCCGGACATTCAACTCGCCTTGAGCGCCTGGTCGAAATCCTCGATGATGTCCTCGACGGCTTCGATTCCCACGGACACGCGCACCAGGTCTGGCGTGATGCCGTTCGCGCGCCGCGACTCCTCGGTGAAGCTGATGTACTGGGACGACCAGGGGTGTATGACCAGTGTCTTGCAGTCGCCGAGGTTCGCCAGATGATAGGCGAGCTTGACGTTGCGGATGAAGTCGAAGCAGGCCCTCTCGCTCTCGAGGCCGAAGGTGAGGAGCGCGCCGTAGCCCTTGCCCTGGAACTGCGCCCTGGCGGTCGCGTGCGACGGGCTGCTCGGCAGGCCGGGGAAGCCCACCCACTTGACCTTGGGGTGTCGGCTGAGGAACTCGGCCACCTTGATCGCGTTGCTCATGTGCCGCTCCATCCGCAACGCCAGCGTGTCGAGGCCGATCAGGGTGAGGTAGGAGTGGAGGGGGGCCTGGCTCGTGCCGAAGTTGATGTGTATCTCGCGCCAGACCTTGTCTATGTAGGCCAGGTTCCCCTTACGCTCCTTGAAGAGCTTGAAGTCGGGGTACTTGCCCTCTGGCCAGGTGAACCTGCCGGAGTCGATCACCACGCCGCCGACGGCTGAGCCGTGGCCGTTGAGGTACTTGGTGGTGGAGTGGACCACGATGTCGGCCCCCGCCTCGAAGGGCCGGAAGAGGTAGGGCGTCGCGAGCGTGTTGTCCACGACCAGGGGCGCGTCGTGCGCGTGGGCAAGGTCGGCGAGCTTGGCGATGCTGGGCACGTCCATCTTCGGGTTGCCAATCGTCTCGACGAAGAGGAGCTTTGTCTTCTTCGTCACGGCCGCGGCCCAGGCCGCCAGGTCGGCGCTCTCGACCAGCTTCACGTCAACCCCGAACTTGCGGAAGACGTTGTTGAAGAGGAGAAAGGTGGACATGAAGAGTGAGTTGCCCGAGACGATTTCGTCGCCCGCCCGGCAGATTGCCAGCAGGGCATCGGTGATGGCGGCCATGCCTGAGCCAGTGACCACGGCGTCGAGACCGCCCTCCAGCAGGCTCAGCCGCTTCTCGAGCACCTGGTTGGTGGGGTTGCGGAGGCGTTGGTAGATGAAGCCGGCCTTCTTGCCCGCGAACACGTCCGACAGCTCCTCCGCCGTGTCGAAGCGGTGCGACGCGGTCTGGTAGATCGGCGCCTGGGTGGCCGACTGCCATTGATCGGGCGCCTGAGCGCCGTGAATCACCTGAGTGTCAAATCGCCAGCGGTCCTTACCCATCTGCGTTCTCTCCTCAAGTCACGCCCACGACCGACCCTTTTTAGTTTCTGTTGCGGAAAGCTGGATTCGCTGAACTCGGGCCCTGCTCGGAAGGCAAAGACTGGCTGAAGCCAGGACTCCGAACACGTTCGTTCCTTGTTTGAAGTCCTGCCTTCAGGCAGTCTTGGCTTTCCGCAACAGAAACTCTTTATGATTCTACTATGTTTGCCTCTTGCGCTCAATCCTTGACATGCCTGCCACAGCGGGGTAGACTACATGCGAGCTTCAATGAGAACGGGGCCTCACCTGAAGGAGCGAGCCATGAGTCGGATATTTGAGTTGGTGCAGGTGAATGGGCGCAAATTCTGGACCCTGTTTGACACCGGCGCGAAGCATAGTTACGTTGTGCCGGCGGTGGCGCGGCTGATGACGCGGCGGAAAATGGCACGCGCGTTCCGGAGCGCCATCGGCGGAAAGGTGCAGAAATCCGATACCGACGTGCTCCTGGAGGCCAAGGTGCAGGGCAAGCTGATTGAGACGCGCGCCTTGGTGGTTGATGAGATCGGCAACGATGACACTGGGAGGCCCATCGAGATCATAATCGGCGCGCTGTCCATGCAGGAATGGGCGATCCGGCCCATCCCCGACGAGGAGCGGCTAGACATGTCGTGCTACACCCGCAGTTTCGTCGAGTTCTAGGGCAGCCCGGCTACTCGAGGCGAGGGTAGAGCTTGTCGTCGAAGACGACGAAGCGGCTGGCCCTGTCCACGCTCAGGCGCACGGCTTCGTTGATGGCCACGCCGATGAGGGCCTCGCTGGGCAGGGCGCGGCAGGCCGTCGCCTCCCAGCCCTCGATGAGCTTGCGGCGGGCGGCCGCCTTCTGGCGGACACTCTTGCCCTTGGTGGCCGCTAGCAGCTTCAGCTTGTCGTGGATGCCGATGGCGTTCGACTCGTAGCCGTAGCCAGTCCAATCGGTCACGCCGGGCGCGTCCCAGTCGTCGTAGGGCTTCATGAAGTTGGGATTGTAGTGCTCGAAGCCGCGCTCGTCCGTCACGAAATAGCAGTTCCGGTTCGCGTGGTCGGCCTTGTACTCGCCCTTCGTGCCCTGGAACATCAGGCCCTGCTGGGTCATCTGCGCGTTGTTGTCGGGGCAGACCCACGAGGTCTGAATCCAGAAAGCCGAGCCGTCCTCCCACTGGATGGCGGCTTGGACGGCATCGTAGGCGTTGGAGCCCGTCTTGGGCAGGTACTTGCGCTGGCCGAAGGCGACGACGCGGCGGGGCTTGAGGCCAGTGACGTAGTGGTAGGCGTCGGCGTAGTGGGTGCCGATGTATTCGAAGGGGCTGGACTTCTCGGCCCAGAGGCGGAACTTGTCGAGGGGCATGTACTTCGGCTCCTCGATCCAGGCGTGGCCGTAGAGCGGCTCGCCCAGGTCGCCCCTGCGGAAGCGATAGCGTAGCGCCCGAATCGCGCGGTCGCGCCGCTTGTGGTACTCGGTGAACACGTAGGCGTTCGCCGCCCTTGCCGCCT
>VGYV01000405.1 GCA_016872855.1 Planctomycetota bacterium | reverse complement strand
CCCTCCATTCATCCCCTGCAAAGTGGGGAAGACGGCTGTGAATGTCCTGGCCCACCTTCACCGACTCGACCGCCGCTGGCTCTACCTGGCCTCGGCGATCGCGCTCGCCGTGCCCTTCCTCGTGCGTGCGCGCATCCCCATGCCGCCCACGCAGCCGTTCCTGGTCACTCGCCGCCTCTACGACGCCATCGAGTCGTGCCCCCCGAACAAGGTCGTCCTGATTGACTCGAGCTGGGACATGGGCTCCCAGGCGGAGAACGAGGCGCAACTGGAGTGCGTGGTGCGCCACCTCTGCCGCAAGCGCGTCCGCTTCGTCATCATCTCCGTCCAAAGGGCCCAGTTGGGGCCGGAGTTCGCCCAGCGAGCCATTGAGAAGATCACCGCGGAGCCAGGGTGTGAGCGCCAGTACGGCACGGATTGGGTGAACCTCGGCTACGTGCAGGCCAACGACATCAAGGTGGTGATTGAGGCGCTGTGCCGCGACTTGCACGCCTTCCGCCCTAACGATGTGAAGCAGACCCCCGTCGGCCAACTCCCCCTCATGCAGAACGTCCGCTCGATCAAGGACGTCCATCTCCTCTACAGCGTCACCTACTCGCCGGCCGAGGACTGGATCAGCCTGGTGAAAGGGCAGTTCGGCACGCCCGTGGCCTTCGGCTGCATGACCATCATGTCGCCCTACTACCACACCTTCATCGAGAGCGGGCAGCTCAGCGGCATGCTCATCGGCAACTGGGGGGCCGCCGAGTACGAGGCCCTCCTCGGGCGGCCAGGCAGGGGGACGGAGCTGATCGCCTTCGCGTCGTTCGGCAACTGCATCATCGTAGCCGCCGTGCTCCTGGGCAACCTGGGGCTTTGGGCCGCCCGGCGCGGCCGGAGGGAAGGCAAGTGACCGCCACCACCCTCGCCACCCTCGTCGGCGCTGTCGCCACCTTCGCCGTCTTCAGCTACCTGGTGAAGGACAACGCGGCCTACCGCCTGGTCCAGCAGGCCGCGCTGGGCGCGGCGGTGGGCATTGGCATCTGGATCGCCTGGCGCGACGTGTTGCGACCGATGTGGTGGGCGCGGATTCAGGGCGCCTTCCAAGGCGGGCGGGCCTGGTCCGACGCCCTCTGGCTCCTCGCGCTCGTCCCCGGCTCGCTCTGGTATTTCCAGCTATCGAGGAAATGGTTCTGGGTGAGCACCCTCGTGAGCGGCCTGTTCATCGGCGTGGCGGCGGGGCTGGCATTCAAGAGCCAGATCCTCCTCATCCTCCCGCAGATCGGCGCCTCGCTCAAGCCGATCAACCCGTTCGCCGGGCCTGGCGGCCTCACCTGGGCCAGCGCCCTCGATTCCTTCAATCACCTCCTCTTCCTCGTGGGCATGATGACCACCCTCCTCTACTTCTTCTTCTCGCTGCGGACCGAGAGCCGGCTCCTCAAGGGCTCGATGCGCGTCGGGCGACTCATGATCATGCTCACCCTCGGCGCCATGTTCGCCAGCACCGTCATGACCCGCATGGCCTACCTCCTCGAGCGGCTCGGCTTCCTCTACGCCAAGTGGCTCGCCCCTCGCTGAAGCCGCCCCCCCGTCCTGCGCGGCGGGATGCCTGGATAACCCAGGCCCCTGTCGAAATGGCCCAAGACGTACTCACTGTAGGCTGACGCACCGCCCAGGGCAGGCGCCCTCGGACGGAACCCCCGCAGGCCGATGGCGTCTAATCAGGCGATGGCCGGCCCGACGCCGGCGCTGCAAAGGGTATGGGTTGTGCGGCCCTTCACCACCCGGTAGAGGGGGGCCTCGATATGATCAGAGCGGGTCGGGTGAGCTGTCCCTGGCAGTTGTGGTGGGTGGGGCTTCTGCTGCCGGCAGCGTGGTGGGCTTGTCCTGCGACCGCTGGGTCCTGGCAGCGGATGCCCCAGCCCCCCGACGAGTTGGTCTACGACATGGCGGTGGACAAGGAGGGCTCTCTCTGGGTGTGGGCGGCCCGGGGGCCGCACTGGTGGGACGGCCAGGCCTGGCGCGACGCGCGACGGGCCGATGCCACGCCGGGGCAGCCGAGCTTCTCCTTCGGCGGCTGGTCCCAGCGATTCTTCGGCGGGGGGGACCGCGACCTCTACACGACCTGCGCGACCGATCGCCAGCACGAGGGGCTCCTCTACAAGCTCCAGGACCGCCAGTTCGTCCGCGTGGCCACCTACTACTTCGACAACCATTACTGTCAGGCCGCCCTCTATGTCAGCCGGGCCGGCGACGTGTTCAACTACACAGGTCGCTTCGTGGCCGCGCTCGTGGGGGGCAAGTGGGTGACCGCCGAGGCGGCCCTCGGCGCGCGGCACACAGACGTTACCGTGTTCGACTGCTCCCCGGACGGCCCGGTCCTCTTCTTCAGCACCAGGGAGGGCGTCGCCTGCGCCTGGGATGGCGGGGCCTTCAAGGTGGGGGAGGTCCCTCCCGGTTTCCCGCCCAAGGGGCAATGGACCGAGCTGGCCTCCGCGTGGGGCAAGGACCGCGTGCTGTTGCTCAAGAAGGGGACGCTCGTCGGGAATGGCCTCTGGGCGGCACGCTTTGGCCAAGGGGCCGCCCCGGTCGAGAGCAAGGGTCTCATCGAGGCCATCGGCCCGAAGAGGATCATCCGGAGCGCCTGGGGCGCACCGGATGGCAGCGTGTGGCTTGCCCTTGAGCCTGCGTATGCCGAACGGGCGAAGGGCGCCGGATGCGTCCTCTGCCGCGTCGGGGCCGATGGCAAGGTGGCGTCGTTCGGCGGGCTCGATGGCGAGGGTCGCTGGCTCGGAGCCTGGTGGGACATCCGCCCTCGCTCGATCCTCCAGGCCGACGGCGGCGCTCTCTGGCTCGGCATGGCGCGAGGTGGCATCGCGCGAATCGCCGACGGCCAGATGGCGTTCTTCGGCTGGCGCGAGGGCTTTGTCAGCCATGGCACCTTCTGGCTCGCCCGAACGCCGGCGGGGAAGCTCTTCGCCTGCGCTACCCATAACCTGTACACCTGGTGCGAGGACAAGGAGTCGGATCCCTCGCTGGCCCGGGACTGGGAGCAGGTGGTCTCGGTGAGCCGCACGGTCGCGCGCGACCCGGCCGGCGGCATGTGGGCCTTCCGCGCCGATCGCCCGCAGCAGGTCAGCCGATGGGATGGCGCCGCCTGGACGCACTTCGACCTCCCCTTCCCGTCCCCCAAACACCCGCGAGACCTTCTGGCCGATGACAAGGGCCACCTGATGTTCCGTTGCCAGGACTACACGGAATGGGCGCTCTGGCTCGTCGGGGCGGAGGGATGCCGGAAGTTCAAGGGCTGGGATGAGGCGATCACCGCGGCCGTCGCCGCGGGCGGCCGACGCTTTGCCTTCCACGGCGAACAGGAGGAGCGAATGACAGGCCCGGTCGTCTCCGACGACGGGCGGATCTGGTTCCACTTCGCCGATGGGAAGCTCCACCTCTTCAGCGGGGGCCGGTGGCAGGAGGCCCCCCACCCGCGGGTCCGGGCCATGTGCCTCGGCGAGAAGGGCGAGCCGCTGTTTCTCGACGACACCACCATCTCGACCTATCGGGAGGGCAGGCTCGTGGACCTCTCCGAGAAGCACCCGAAGGTCGAATCTCTCGGCTTCGTGCCCACGGGCGGGGAGCACGCGAGGGCGCCGTTCCCATACTACCGGGGCTTACCGGAGGCGTTTCTCCGGGAGCAGGCAATCGTGGCCCGCGGCCCCAGGGATGGGATGTGGTATCCGGTGAGCTGGCGCGATGCGCGAGAGATCGAGGCGGGCTCCCCGGGGCGTCCGCCCGCGGGCGGCTATCCCCAGGACGGCCCGCTCGTCAGGGACGATGCCGAAGGCCTGTGGATCCGCAACGAGGCCCGCTGGGCGGGGGGACAGTTCCTGACGCCGCTTGTGCCTAAGGGGACGCCCTTCGATCGGTGGCACTGGAAGCCCATCGGGGTGGACGCGGCGGGCCATCTCTGGATCAGCAACGGCGGCGGGGACTATGGCTACGAGTTCTTCTTCCGAAGGGCCGGCAGGCCGTCCGTCGAGACGCGTGACCAGCGGGTGGTCCGAGGTCGCCGAGTTCTCTTCGACTGGGATTCGCAGAAGGACACCATCGGGATGATCTTTCGCGGCTCGTCCGAGGGCAACTGGGAGCTCGTCCGGCCCGGCCAGACAGCGGCCTGGAACGAGACGCGACCGGGCCGGCGCACCCTTACCCTGGAGCTTCGCGCGATGGACCCGATCGGCGCCCTGGGCGCCGCGTCCCAGCTCCCTGTCGGTGTGGATGTGCGTTTGCCCAAGACGCGCTGGACGAGCCAGGAACTGCCGGCCGAGTTGAACGACATTCTCTGGCGGCCGCCGGTCGGCGCGGAATGGGCGTTCCAGGAGGTGCCCCGCTGCATCGAGTTCCGAATTGACCGAGGCCCCTGGCAGCCGTTGCGCGAGGGCAGCTACATCCCGTTGGTCGAACAGAGCGGGAAGCGGGTTCAGATCGCGCTGCGCGGTGTCGAGGAGCAGGTGTTCGCCGATCCTGAGCCTCTGGTTGTCGCCGTCCGCGTTCACTTCAACGTCAATGAGGCGATCGCCCGGCGGGTGCGGCTCATCATGTCAGGTGAGGCCGCGGACCGTGCCCGGGCCGCCGGCGAACTGAAACTGGTGCCGCAGCAGGCCGTCCAGGCCCTCTCGGCCAAGATCGAAGAGATCCGCAGGAACCTCCAAGCGGCCACCCCCGACGGCCGCAAGGAGCTGGAACCCATCCTCCGGCAGCTCGAAGAGGCCCTCGCCATCCTCCAGCGCCAGTGACGGGCACCCCAACAGGCCAGGCGCTCTCTCCGCGCGGCTGGACGAGCCGGCCGCGACGCGGCGGGCGCCCGTGGGGTGGACACGCGGGCCGCGTGTCCCTACGACTTTTCCCAGTAGAGCGGGGGAGCCGGACGCCCGACTCGCACTAAGCGCTGGCGAGGCAATGGCTTATGGATGTGGAGAGCAAGGCGTGCCCCATAGTGTGTCAAACACCAGGCGCGGAGCTGACACACTATGGGAAAAAAGGCCCCGGATGCGTCCGGATCGCCAAAACACCCATAGTGTGTCAAGCATAGGGTTGACACAGTATGGCGGGACCGCCCCGGATGCGTCCGGATCGCCAAAACGCTCATAGTGTGTCAAATGTCAGGGGCGCAGGGTTGACACAGTATGGCGGGAAGACCCTCTTGCGTAACCATCGTAGCGCCAAGCGGTTAGGCATGAGGGGCGAGGGACGGGGGGGCAAGGGGCGAGGGGCGCGATGTGGCGCAAAGTTGAGCCACACTGGGAGACACTGGCAGCTCGGTGGTTGGTTTCAGGGTCCTGTGAGGCCGACAAGTTGCTCGGCGGTCTGGCACATGATTCTGGCCCGCAGGTCCCTCGTGACCTTGAGCTCGTCGAGGAGCCAGTTGATGGCCTTGATGCCGGCCTTCAGGCGCTTGATGCCGGAGAGGTGGGTGAAGAGGTCGGTGCCGAAGAGGAGCTTGCGGTAGTCGGTGAACGGCCAGCAGTCGCGCAGGATTCGCGCGTAGGCCTTTGCCCGCGCCCTGGTGGCCGCGCCCGAGGGGGTGGTGAGGTCAGCGTAGACGTTTGGGTGGTGCATGAGGAGCGCGGCGGCCTCGTCGCGGCGGCCCAGGCTCAGGAAGTGGGCCATGATGAGGTTCAGGCCAGGGAAGGCCCGCGCGATGGCGTCGAGGCACATCGGCCGCATGCGGTCGCTCGAGATGTCGAGCTTCGGCCAGTCGAGCTTCGCCATCTCCGTCCAGCCGTGCTGAGCCGCCCACGTGTCCATTCGGGCGAGGACGCCGGTGTGGAAGAGGATGGGCATGCCGAGCTTCTCGGCCTGCGCGTAGATGGGGTAGAAGCTCTTGTCGTCGTAGCTCTTCTTGGGGGCGATGACCTTCAGCGCCCGGAAGCCCTGGCTGTGGAGCGTGCGGACCGTGCCCGGCCCGTCGCCGCGGCCGAGGGCCACGTAGCCGAAGCCGACCACGACGTCGGGATGCCGCTCAATCGCGTCGGCCACGGCATCGTTGTCGGGCTGGTGGAACATCGCTCCGCACGACGAGATGCCCAGTCGGCACCCCATCCGCCGCGCCTCCCCCGCCACGCGGTCAACATCCGTCCCCAGGTCCATGTGCACGTGCACGTCGAAGCAGCGGAACGCTCTCATGGCTCGTGGCCTCCTCATTGCGAAGAGCGGCTCGGATAGGAACGATAGCAGGGCAGTCGCCGGTTTGCAAGTGGGCCGCCTGGCGGTATACTGGCGCCGGGGGGCAGGAGGCGGGCGATGCTTCGGGTGAATCGTCGGGAACTGCTTCGGTCTGGCCTTCTCGCGGCGGGTGGGGCGCCGCTCCTGGTGCGTTCCTCGGTGCTTGGGGCCGAGGGCGCCACGTCGCCAAGCGAGCGCGTGACCCTCGCCGTCATCGGCTGCGGCGGCATGGGCACCCAGCACCTCAAGACGTTCGGCGCCCTTCCGGACTGCGAGGTGGTGGCCGGGAGCGACCCGCGCCCCGACCGCCGCACGGCCGCCGAATCGCACCTGAAGCCCGGCGGCAAGGTCTACACCGACCCCCGCGAGGTCATCGCCCGCAACGATATTGACGCCGTCTGCATCGCCACCCCTGACCACAACCACGCCTGGCTCGCCGCCGCGGCGCTGCGGGCAGGGAAGGACGTGTATCTCGAAAAGCCCCTCACCCACACCATCCGCGAGGGGCGCCTGCTCGTCGAGGAGGTCCGCCGCCACGCCCGCGTCTTCCAAGTAGGCACCCAGCGCCGCGCCCACCCCCGCCACCGCCTGTCGTGCGAGCTGGTCCGCAACGGCTACATCGGGACGCTCCACACCATCCGCGCCCGGCTCCACCCCGGCCTGAGCTTCACCCCCGCGCCCGACTTCCCGCCCGACCCCGTGCCCGAGGGCTACGACTGGGACGGCTGGCTCGGCCCTGCCCCATTCGTCCCCTTCTCACGGCGCATGGGCTACTGGACCGGCTGGTCGAACTACTCCCACGGCCAAGTGACCCACATGGACTCGCACAACCTGGACATCGCCGTGTGGGGGGCCGAGCCGTTCCTCAAGGGGCCGGTCGAGGTCGAGCCCCGCCGCGACCCGCACGAGGACCTCGACTACTGCGTCACCTTCACCTTCGCCAGCGGCCTCCGGCTCCTCTGCGAGGCCCCCAAACAGCTCAGGGAGACCGGCATCCGCTTCGAGGGCACGGAGGGCTGGGTCCACGTCAACGTCTACTGGTTCACCCATCAGGCCCAGCCCGCGTCGCTCCTCGACCTGACGCTTCGTCCCGGCGAGGTGCACCTCCACGCCGCCGCGGACAACTGGGGTGACTTCATCCAGGCGGTGCAGACCCGCGGCGACACCCTCTGTCCCGTCGGCACGGGCCACAAGATGACCACCCTCTGCCACCTCATCTGGATTGCCGAGTATCTCGGGCGCCGCCTGCGCTGGGACACCGAGGCCGAGCGCTTCCTGGGCGACGACGAGGCGAACCGCCTGCTCCACTACGCCTATCGCGAGCCGTATCACCTCTAAATGACTCGCCACGATTCTGAATCAAGGGGCCATGAATGGCTGCCACCGCAGAATGGTGCATGCCTGTGGGCGGGGCGTCTCTGCCCCGCGCAGGGTGGCGCGGGGCGCGGAGGCCCCGCCCAC
>VGYV01000404.1 GCA_016872855.1 Planctomycetota bacterium | reverse complement strand
TGAGCGCCAGGTGGGCGACGCGGCGGGTGATGACGCGGGTCTTGCCGCTGCCCGCGCCGGCCACGACGAGGAGCGGGCCGTCGTGGTATGTCACCGCCTCGCATTGCTCGGGCGTGAGGTCGGACAGAATGTCGGGCTTCTTGTTCATCGCAGTAGAAAGAACATGGCCGGGCGGCACAATAGCTTCACCAGGCTACACCCCGAAGGGCGTGCCTAATTCCTCATGCGTGCTCGCCCGGCCAAATTCGGACTCATTCCCCACCGGCCACGTGGACGCCGTCGAAGCAGACGGGCGGCGCCACGATGGGGCCGTGGACCTCCTGCGTGTCCCCCATTCCCCTCACTTGTTTGAAGAGGTCGAAGACGTTGCCCGCGACCATGCAGTCCTTCACCCGCCCGACGAGTTCGCCGCGCTCGACGAGGAAGCCAAGGCCCACGTTGACGGAGAACTCGCCGGCGAGGACATTGGGCTGTCCGCCGCCGATCACCTCGTCCACGAGGAGGCCGCGCTCGATGCCGGCGAGCAGGCCGGCGAAGGTGGCGGAGCCGGGCTCAAGGACGAAGTTCGTGGCCTCGGGCGTGGGGACGGCGGCGAAGCCGCGGCCGGCGTTGCCGGTCGAGGCGGCGCCGAGCATCCCGGCGGTCTGGAGGTCGAAGAGGTAGTTGCGGAGGACGCCGCGCTCGAAGACGGGCGTCCGGCGGGCAGGGACGCCCTCGGCGTCGAAGGCCGCGGTGCCGTCGCCGAACGGGCGCGTGCCGTCGTCGTGGATGGTGATCTCAGTGCCCAGCACCTGGTCGCCGAGGCGTCCGACGAGTGGCGAGGCGCCCTTCTGCACCAGCTTGCCGTTGACGGCGCTTTCGAGGAACTGGAGAAGCAGGCCGACGGCCTTGGCGGTGAAGAGGACTGGGACCGCGCCCGCGGGCACGGGCGATTCGGTCTCGGCCCGCCGGATGTCGGCGATGAGCTTGGCCGTGTAGCGGCCGAAGTTGGCGGCGAGGGCGCGGGAGCTTTCGCCGTCGCTCACCCACAGGATGCCGCCGTCGCGGATGCGCACCGCGGTCAGCCCGCAGTCGAAGCCAGTCGTCCGCTGCTGCACATCGAGTCCGCTCGTGTTGACGAGCCGCTCGGTGCCGACTGATCTGCTGATCTCGACGTAGCACTGGACGTCGGCGAATTCGCCCAGCACGCGCGCGATGGCGTCGCGGCCAAGCTGGATGCCGCGCTCGACGGGGAACTCGGCGACGCGCGGGTCGAAGACCTCCACGGCTGGCAGCGGCGCGCTCGGCGGGAAGGCGAACCTGGCCTCCTGGCCGAACTGCGCGCTCTCGACGGCCTGGGCGACCAGCCGCTCGGGCTCCGACGGGTCGGTCGTGCTGGCGAAGCCGAGCCGCCCCTGGTGGATCACCCGCAGGCTGAGGACGCGGGAGGACTTGGTGTTGACGTATTTGAGGTCGTTGTTCTCGAACTGTATGGGCCGCGCCTCGGTTTCGAGGAGGTGGACCTCGGCGGCGTCGGCCTTACGGCGGGCGAGTTCGAGGAGCTGCTCGACCATCGCTATCGCCCTCCGACGAGGCAGTTGCGGATGCGGATGTGCGGGCCGCCGGTGGAGACGCGCAGGGGGCTCTGCTCCCCCTTGCCGCAGCCGCCCAGGCCGCCGTAGAACTCAAGGTCGTTGCCCACGGCGTCTATGTTGGCGAGCGTCTCGAAGACGTTGCCCGTCAGGACGACCTCGCGGAGGCGCTCGGCGCGGCGCCCGTCGCGAATGGCGAATGCCTCCTCGGCGGAGAAGGTGAACATCTCCATCTCGGTCTGGCCGCCGAGGGTGCCGCGGACGTAGAGGCCCTCACCAGTGTCGGCCAACAGGTCGTCCAGCGCCCACGTGCCCGGCTTGATGAAGGTGTTGGACATACGGACGATGGGCTGGTACTGGTGGTTGAGTGCGCGGGCGTTGCCTGTCGGCTCCTCGCCCATCTTGGCGGCGGTCTCGCGCGAGTGGAGGCGGCTGGTGAGCACGCCGCCGCGAATGAGATGCGTGCGGCGGGCGGGCGTGCCCTCGCTGTCGAAGCGGTAGGAGCCGGCCTCGTCGGGCAGCGTCGGGTCGTCCACGATGCCCAGGTGGTCGGCCCCGAAGCGCCGGCCGAGCTGCATCATCTCGCGGAGCGGCGGGTTCTCGTAGACGAAGTCCGCCTCGCTCAGGTGGCCGAATGCCTCGTGGGCGAACACGCCGGCGAGCGCGGGGTCAATGATGATCGTGTAGCGGCCGCCATGCACCGGCTCCGCGCCCAGGAGAGCAACGGCCCGCTCCGTGACTTTCTCGCACTCGGGGTCCAGGCCCTCGACGATCTGGTAGCCGCGCAGGTCGCCCACGCTCTTGACGGCGCGCTGGACGTTCATCCCGTCCTTCGCAATCGCAGCTACCGATGCCCCGCAGAAGACCTCCTCCTGGCTCAGGCATGCGCCGTCGGTGGAGACGAACGTGGTCTCCGCCCACGAGTCGCGGTAGCGGACGCTGGAGGTCTGGACGCGCGGGCGGCTGAGGATGAGCTGGTTGTAGTGGCGGCAGAGGGCCTCTTTCTGCGCGAGTGGCACCTGGCGCGGGTCGGCGGCGACCTTCGCAGCCACACTCCCGACCGCGGGCGGCACGGGCGCGAGAAGGCTCTTCGTGCGGCCCACCAGCTCGGCCTGCTCGCAGGCCAGGCGGACGTAGCGCGGGAGGTCGGCCAGGTCGTTGAACGACACGAAGCCCCATCCGCCGCGCACGAGGGCGCGCACGCAACCGCCGGCGGATGTGAAGCTGGAGATGTCCTCCAGCTCCTGGCCGGCATAGGTCACGCGGGTGGTGGTTCGCCGCTCGGCGCGGACCTCTGCGTAGTCGGCGCGGGCATGGCCGAGGGCGTTCTTGAGGAGTTCTTCCATCAGGCTTGCGGGGCTGGGGCGGCGCTGCTCGGGGCCGCGCCGGCCTTCTTGAGTTTGGCCACCAGACGCGACTTGCGGCGCGCCACCGCATTCTTGTGCATCACGCCGTGGGCCGCCGCCTTGTCCAGCGTGCGGATGGCCGACTTCAGCTCGGCCTGGCGGGCCGCCGCGTCCCCGCCCTCCAGCGTGGCGAGGAACTTCTTCACCTGGGCACGCACGACGCCCCGCGCCGCGCGGTTGCGCAGGCGGCGCTTGATGTTCTGGCGGATGCGCTTCTTCGTCGTTCCTGACCTGGGCATTCGTCTCTCCAAAGGGATGGCAGGGGCGCGACAGCCTTCCTAGCTTCTGTTGCGGAAAGCCAAGACTGCCTGAAGGCAGGACTCCAAACAAGGAACGAACGCGTTCGGAGTCCTGGCTTCAGCCAGTCTTTGGCTTCCGAGCACGGCCCGAGTTCGGCGAATTCGGCTTTCCGCAACAGAAACTTCCTAGGCGGTGTCCTTCGCCCCGAGCTTGTACAGCTCTTCGATCTTCTTCGACACGTCGCGATAGCCGATGTCAATCTCGAACACCCGCTTGTAAGCGTTGAGTGCCTCGGCCAGGCGCCCCTGGCTCTCGTGCGCCTCGCCCAGGGCGTACATGATGTCCTTCACCTCCTGGTCCACCAGGCTGGCCCCCGCGATGGCCTTCTCGAATTGCTCCACCGCCAGGTCCACCAGCTTCTGCTTCTGGAAGCAGACGCCCAGGCGGTAGAGCGCCGTGCGCCGGTGCCGCGGGTCGCGCGAGGCGAGCTGGAACTGCGCAGATGCCTCCTTGAAGCGTCCCACATCGAACAGGATGTTGGCCAGGGCGAACCGCGTCGGCAGGTCCTGGGGCCGGGCCTTGGCGCGCCGCTGGTACTCCTCGAAGGCGACCTTCGTGCGCTCGCGGCGCAACTGGGCCAGGCGGTCCTGCTCGGCAGCGCTCCCGGCCAGTGCCTCGAGCTCCTGGTCCATCTCGGCAAGCCGAAGGTCGCCCAGGCGCTCCGACACCATGAAGTTGTGGGGGTCAATGGCCTGGGCCTTCTCATACTGCTCGCGCGCAGTCGCCCAGTCCTTCAGCATCTTATAGAGGTCGCCCAACTGCACCAGGTGCCGCGTGTTGTTGGGCTCCTTCACGAGGTCGTTCTTCACCCGCTCGATATTGGCCATCACATCCTCGCGGGTGCGGATGTCGCGCTGGGTGTCCTCGAGGCGTACCGCGGCTGCCTCGTCCTTCAACACGTCGCGGTAGCCGCCGACCTTCCCCGCCTTGTCCCAGCCGCCCTCGACCATCGAGCGCTGGGCGGCGATGTCGCGGATGCGCACCTCGGCCTCGCGGTCCCCCGGCGCGAGCTTCAGTATCTCCTCGAAGCGCTCGGCGGCCAGCGGCAGCCGCTCCGCCTGCGCGTACAGCTCCCCCAGCCTCCGCAGCACCCGCACGCGGCTGTGCAACGCGAAGCCCTTGAGCGCCGAGCCCATGCCGACGCGGACGTCCTCGAGCACCAGGATGGCCACCTCGATGTGCCCCGCCTTCTCCGCCGCGCGCGCCAGCAGGCGCAGGACCACCCCGTTGAATGGGTCGTTCTTCAGGAAGCTCTCGCAGGCGATGATGGACTTCTCGTACTTGCGGATGAGCAGGTAGATGACGGCCGTGAGGAGGTGTCCGATGCCGCGAATCCAGCCCGAGGCCCCCGACTTGGTGACCCCCCTCTCCTGGCAGCGGCGAATCTCCACCGCCCGCAACGCCTTCCGAGCCTCAACGTGCTGCGGCTGGAGGTCCAGAAGGCGCAGATACAGGTCCACCGCGTAGTCGTACTGGCCACGCTCCGCGGCCACCGCGGCCTTCTCCGTCAGCTTGCTCGTGTCCACCCACGCCTCCTCTCAGGCCCCAGCCCGTCTCACGCGCGGCGTCACCTGAGACTCAAGCTATCATTTTAGCCTCTACGGCCGGCCATGTCAAACGTCGCCAAACGTCAATCCTTGCGCCCGCACTCGTCCTCGTCCTCGTCTGTCGTCCTCGTTCTCGACTCTTGCCCTCAGGCCCGAAGAGAATCGAGGCCGATGAGGAGGGACGAGGACGAGAACGAGGAAGAGGGCCTGCCCTCATCCCCCCGCGATCGGGGGGAACACATCCACCTGTGCCCCGTCCGGCAGCACAACAGCAGGGTCGCTCCGCACGTGGTTCACGAACACCAGCTTGGCCAGTGCCTCTGGCACGCCGAGCGACGCCAGCAGGTCCCGCACCGTGCTCCCAGCCGGCAGCTCGCGCGCAAATGGCGCGCGGTCCCTCGGATCCGGGCGGTACTTGCCCAGAATGGACCGCAGCGTCACCTGCACCGTGATAGGCTCTGCCACGCCTGCCCTCGTCCTTCCTCTCTCGCCCTTGCCGGGTCGCTGTGGGCGGGGCCTCCGTGCCCCGCGCGGGGCAGAGACGCCCCACCCACAGGGAACGTCAGAGTCCGGCATGGACGCCATCCAGGTCACTGTCGGAAACGTCGAACACCGTGTTGTGCGGCGGCAGGGCCTCGGACTTCATGAAGTCGGGCAGACGGTCGGCAGCGGCGGTGAAGCCGGCGCGCCGGTTGAAGTCGCGCTCCGCACGCAGCGTGGCCTTCCCCAGAATCCCAACGTAGTCGTCAGGCGTCCACGCCGTCCCGCAGTGGGCGTTCAGCATGTCCACCACCGCCTGCCCCGCGTCCGGCACGTCGAGGACGCAGAAGGCAATGAAGAGGCACAGCCCCGTGCTGTCAATGGCAGCCGTGGCCTGCTGGAGCGCCGCGCTGAGGCCCGCCTGGCCATCAGGCTTCAGGGGGTTCACGGAGCCGCCGACGCCCAGGACGTTCTGCGCGATGGCGTAACCCGCCGTGTGGTCGGCGCCCATCGTGCTCGTCGCATAGGTCACGCCGATGCCCTTGGCCGCCCGAGGGTCGTAGGCGGGCATCGCCTGGCCCTTCACGCACGGGATGCGGCTCACGCCGAAGCACTTGCCCGTCACGGCCGCCCCCGAGCCGAGGATGCGGCCCAGCGGCGTGCCGCTCCTCACCTCCTCCAGCAGCCGGAGCGCCCCCGCGGCGTCCCCGAACGGCAGCAGCCCGCCCTCCATCGCCACGGCGATGGTCGCGCCCATCTCGATCGTGTCGAGCCCGATGTCGTCGTCCGCTCGGTCCATGTGCGCGATGGCGTCAAGGTCCGCTATCCCGCAGTTCGCCCCGTGCGCCCACACGGTCTCGTACTCCGGCCCCTTCGACAGGAAGTTCCCCTCCTTGTCAGGGTAGATGCTCGAGCAGCCGATGGTGCAGCCGGGGTGGCAGGGATGGCGCGGGTTGCCGTTGCGGGCGAGAATGGTCTCGCGCTCCGTCTCGCCGCTGATCGCGTCCACACCCTCGAACGTGCCGGCCGAGAAGTTCCGCGTCGGATACGCCCCCGCTGAGTTGATGACGTTCGCCAGAGCGTTCGTGCCATACATCGGCAGCGTCTGCCCCGTCACGGGATGGGTGGCGAGGTGCTTCGCAAAGCGCTTGGCCGCGGCGGCGAAGGCCTCGGGATTCGCGCTGGCGGCGCGCGGCAGCCCTGCGGTGTCCAGCACGATAGCCTTCAGCCCCTTCGAGCCCATCACCGCACCCAGCCCCCCGCGGCCGCAGTGGCGGGTCGGGCGGCCATCCACATCCGTGATCGCCACGCTCGCCACGGCCAGGCGCATCTCGCCCGCCGGCCCGATCGTGATACAAGCCACCTTCTCCCCGAAGCGCTCGTGGAGCGCCTTCACCGTGTCGTAGTTCCCCAGTCCCTTCAGCTCGGGCGCCTCGGAGAGCCGGCCGCCGTCCTTGTTGATAAAGAGCAGGTGCGGCGCCTCGCTCTTCGGCTTCCCCTCGACCACGATGGCCGCGAGGCCCAGCCGCCCCATCGCCTGCGCCGCCGTGCCCCCCGCGTTCGACTCCTTGATTGTCCCGGTCAGCGGACTCTTCGCCCCGATCGAGATGCGCCCGCTGCACGGCGCGGCGGTGCCCGATAGCAGGCCGGGCGCGATGACCAGCCTGTTCTCCGCCGACAGCGGGTGACAGGTGGCCGGCACCTCTGCCGCCACCAGCGCGCTCGTCAGCGCCCTGCCGCCCAGCAGGCGACACGCCTCCGCAAGCTCCTCCTTGGCCACGGCCAACGCACCCATCCGCACGCGCAACACGCTTCGCATGATGGCTCACTCCTCTGGCCCGATGGCACGGTCTGACGCCTGCCCCATTGTAGCGCCCCATCGCTGCGAGTCAACCCCCGAAGACAAGGAACGACTTCTCGTCCCTCCGCTCCGCACTTCTCGTCCCCCCGCTCCGCGGGGGGACGCGCCCCCGGCCGCTCCGCGGCCATTCGCTCCCCGGCCCGCGGCAGTGGACGCGGAGCGTCCGCACATTCGTCCCCCCGCGGAGCGGAGGGACGAAAGATCAGCTCCGAAGGAGCGTACTACGATAGCCCAGGGCGAAGCCCTGATCTTTGCCCACATCTCGGGCTCCGCAGCCCGCCCACGGCGGGCGACAGGTGGTAGCCCACGGCGTGAGCCCTCATCTTTGCCCACATCTCCGGCCGCCGCAGCCCGCGAATGCGGGCGAGCCAGCCGTAGCCCAGGGCGACCAACGGGAGCCCTGGGATCGGGCGCCCGCACGGCATAAGCCCCCGAAGGGGGCGTTTCAGGGCGATTGAATCGCCCCCGTTGGGGGCTCTATGCCAGGTTGGCCTTGTCCCAGGGCTCCC
>VGYV01000403.1 GCA_016872855.1 Planctomycetota bacterium | reverse complement strand
TAAGTGTCGTAACGAGAATGCGTTATGGAGGGTGCCCGTGTGGCCGCTCGGCCTGTGGGACTCGCGCCCAGACAGGGGGGGAAATGGCGCGAGTCAAACTGGGCGTGCTGCGGCCTCAGGGGCGGGTGGGGGCGCGGCGACGGCGCTCGGCGGCGCGCTCCATCTGCTCGGCGAGCTCGAGGACCTTGCGGCAGACCTCGCGGCGGAAGCGCTCATCGCGGTACTGCGCCGCGGCCACGGCGTCCACGGTCCAGAGCTCGGCCTGGCGGACCTGGATGGGATAGCGGCGCTTGGCCCACTTGCCCCAGCGGCGGAGGCGTCGGTCGGCGGCGGCCTGGGCCTGCTCGGCGGCGAGCTTGCGGGCCAGGGCGGCCGGCTTGCCCTCGGCCACATAGCGGCGGTCGCGGTGGATGAGGGATTCCTCGACGACGACCAGGGTCTCGACCTCGCGCTCGCGCTCGTAGTAGCGGAGCTGGGCCGCTCGCGCGTCCTCGAGCGCCTCCCAGATGGCGCGCTGGACGGGGTCGCGGGAGGCCACGACGCGGAGGCGGCGGGCGTCGCGCAGCTCCTCGTCGGCGCGGGCCGTGTCGAGCATCTGGGCGCGCGCCGCTCCCGCGAGCGTCGCCAGCGCCAGCAGCAGGGCCTTGTGCGTCATTACTCCATCGCCTCGCGTATCAATCGCCACAGGTCCTCGTCGGGCCGCAGGCCGCACACCTCTCGCAACACCGCATCGAGGCCGCGGCTCCGCCGCATCTCTTGGAGCCGCAGGGCCTCGGGGTCGCCGGGCGCGTCGTAGGCCAGGGCCGCGCGAACTCCCTCTATTATACGTCGAGGTTGCACCCCGTTGTCAAGGCAGAGCTGCGCAGCGCCCACGAGGCGGTCGTGGCGACCGAGCTTGCGGATGGGGTCGCGCCCCACCCGCGCCACCGTGTCGCCGAGCGAGCGGTTGGCGAAACGCCGCAACAGGTCGTCCACGTGGGCATGGTGTTCGGCGGGGTCGAAGCCGTGCTTGGCGATGAGGGCCTGCCCCGTTTCGGCCAGGCCGCCGGTCACGAGCGCGCGGACCGACGACTCGGCCACGGCGTCGGCAACGTAGGTGAGGCCCTTCTGGTGGCCCGCGTAGGCGCAGAGGCCGTGGCCGCAGTTGTGGCAGAAGAGCTTGCGCTCCTCGTGCGCCGCGATGTTGGGCACGGGCAGGAGGCCCTCGATAGGCGGCGGCCCGCCCACGAACGCCGTCGCGTCCACGGGGAGCGTGCAGTACGCCTCGACCGCCACGTAGAGCGGGTCGCGGGCGCGCACCGCCTCTGGCACGACGGGCACCATGCGGCTGACGACCGTGCTCACGAAGCCGACGCGCTCGGCGATGAATGCCCGCGCGGCCGGCGGCGCGGCCCCGAGCACCTGCTCCCGCAGCGCGTGCGCCGCATCGAGCAGGTTCTCGCAAACCACCACGTTGAGCGGCTCGGCAGAGCGCTCGGCGCGCCGGGCGAGGCCCAACGCAAGCGGCTTCACGATGTGGGGCAGCGCGCGGACGCCGACCGCCGTGCTCGCCAGGTCGCACGATGCAATGGCCTCGGCCACAGCCTCGGGGTCGCGCCCGTGGATGGCCCGCACATGGTCAATCGCCAGCGCCTGGCACTGGGCATCCACGATTTGGAGCGTGTAGCCGCCCCGCTCGTTCAGCGCCGCCAACACAGCGTCCACAACATCCACGAACACCGTCTCCCACCCGCTCTGCCAGTAGAGCTGGCCGAGGAAGCCCCGGCCGATGTTGCCGGCCCCGAAGTGGACAGCCGTGCTCATTGGCGGTACAGCCCTTTGGCCACGATGTAGCGTCGGACCGCCTCGGGGACTAGGTAGCGGATGGAGCGCCCCTCGCGCACGCGGCGGCGGATGTCGGTGGAGGAGACGCCGATGAGTGGAATCTCGATGCGCCGCTCGGCGATGGCCGCCACCTGGTCGTCGCGCAGCGCGGCGCGAAGCGGGTCCAGCGCGTCTTGTGGGCGGGGCGTGCCCTCGGCTCTGCTCGGGCCAGGCTCTGCCCCGCGCTCCTCGGGACGGCTGAAGACGACGAACTTGCACATGTCGGCCAGCTCGCGCACGCGGTGCCAGGCCGCAAGCTCGGCCAGCGTGTCGGCGCCCACGAGGAAATGTATGTCCCACTCCCCCCCGCTCTGCTCGCGCAGTTGCTGCACCGTGTCAATCGAGAACGACGGCTCGCCGCGGCGCAGCTCGGTGTCGCTCGCCTCGAAGGCGGAATTGTCCGCGATGGCGAGCTGCACCATCCGCAAGCGGTCTTCGGCGGGGGCCAGCGGCTTGCCCAGCTTGTGGGGCGACACGCGGGCGGGCACGAAGAGCACCCGCTCCAGCCCGAGGCGCCCGCGCGCCTCCTCGGCCACTACAAGGTGTCCTACGTGGATCGGGTTGAACGAGCCGCCGAGGAGGCCAATGGGGATCATGCGCGCCGTCACCCGGGAGATCGAACCGATCCGACTGATCGGTCCGATCTGTCCGATCGGCCCGACCAGCCGCATCACCGTTCGCCCCAGTTACACCTTGCCCATCTTCTTCAGGTTTTCCATCACCCGCTTGACGGTTTCGAGGGGCGGGAGCTTGCCCGCGCCGTCCTCCTCGACGATGTACCACTCGGTCTTGCCGGTGGTCTCGCAGAGGGCGAAGATCTCGGGCCAGGGCGCCTTGTCGGTCTCCGAGCCGACGATGCCCCGGAAGCCCTTGGCGTGGATGGTGCGGGCGCGGCCTGGGAACTTCTTCAGCGTGGCCACGGGGTCGCAGCCGCCCCCCATGCCGTTCCCGATGTCGAGCTGCATCACCACCTCGGGCACGGTGTTGCCAAAGAACACGTCCCACGGCGTCTCGGGGCTGTCCTCGCTGAACTTGTGGAACTCGTGGGCGTGGTTGTGGTAGCCGGTGAACATGCCCTCGGGCTTGAGCTTCTCGGCGATCTCGTTGAACTTCTTGGCCGCGTCGAGCCAGCCCTCTTTCGTCTTGCCGCCGATGCCGCCGGGCACGATGAGGAACTTGTTGCCCAGGGCCTTGTGGAGGTCCACCGTCCTCTTCAGGCTATCGCCCTGGAGCGTGCCGAGGCCGGTGTGGCAGCCGCAGCACTTCAGCCCGTTGTCGTCGAGCAGCTTGCGGAACTCGCCCGGCTTCTTGTCCCAGCCGTAGTAGCCGGCGAAGTCCACCCCCTTGTAGCCCATCTTCGCGACGGCCTCGACGGTGCCGGGGAAGTCCTTGCCGCACTCGTTGCGCACGCTGAAGAGCTGGAGGCCGATGGGGATCTTCTTCGGCTCTTCGCCCTCCGCGCCGAGCAGCCGCCCGCCGATCGCCAGCGTCGCCCCGCCCAGGCCCAGGAACCCGCGCCGGGAAACCATGCCTCTTCTCCTCTCAATCGGCAATCGGCAATCGGAAATCGGCAATGGCTATGCCCTGCCCAACTTCTTCAGATTCTCAAGGCACTTGGCCACGCACTCCATCGGGGGATAGGCGTAGCTCTCCTGCTCGACGATGTACCACTCGGTGCCGCCCTGCTTGTCGCACACGGCGAAGAAGTCGGCCCACTTCATGTCGCCCTCGCCGATGAGGGCCTTGGGGTTGGTGGCCGAGAACTCCTTGAGGTGGACCGTGAGGGCGCGGCCCGGGTACTTCGACAGGAACGGGATGGGGTCGGCCCCGCCGTGCATCGCGTTGCCCGTGTCGAGCTGCATCACCACGTCGCAATTCGTATTGCCGAAAAAGGTGTCCCACGGCAGCTCGCCGTCCATCGCCGTGAACTCGATGTGGTGGTTGTGGTAGCCGCACAGGAGGTTGTGGGGGGCGATCTTCTCGGACAGGGCGTTGAAGAACTCGGCGGTGCGCAGCCAGGCGTCGCGGCTGTTGCGCCACGGCTCGGGCAGGCCGGGCACGATGAGGTAGGGGTTGCCGAGGGTGAGCGCGAACTCGATGGTGGCCTGGAGCTGGTCGTCCTGCACCGTCTGGATGCCCGTGTGGGTCCCACAGCACTTCAGGCCGTTGTCGTCGAGGATCTTCCGCAGCTCGGCGGCCGAGCGCCCGTGGTAGCCGGCGAACTCCACGCCCGCGTAGCCCATCTTCGCCACCTGCGCGATCACGCCCGACGGGTCCTTCGCGCAGTCCTCGCGCACCGAGTAGAGCTGCAAGCCGACCGGTATCTTCGACATCATCTTCTCCTGAGAAGAACCAAGCAGAGATCACAAACAAATCAGTCTACCCGCATGAGGGCCGTTTTGCAAATGTTTATTGGAGCTGAGTTCGGGGGGGTTCCTCGTCTCTTTGCTCCAGCACGATGCTGGTCATGTCCACCTGGTAGCCGGCATGGTTGCCGGGGGCGACGGAGAACGTGATGGCATTCTGCGGCCCGAGCGTGGCGCGGTCCAGTGGGAGGTCGAGGATGCGGGTGACGTTGTCCTGGGTGTAGGCCGGAGGGAGGAGAATGGACTGGCCGCCGACGTCAACGGTTGCCTCGCCACGGGCGATGCCTTCGACGACGATGCGAAGCCAGGCCCGCTTCGCGCGCTTGAGGGTCTCGGGGTCCAGGGCCACCGATGTGGCAAAGGGCTTGCCGCGCCGGACCTTCTGAATGATGTCCTTGCTGAAGAACTGCCTCCGGCGAACCTGATCCCTCTCGCCGATGGCGCCTTCGAGCGGAAGCGAGGCCTTCCAGGCCATCTTGCTGTCGAGCTTGAGCTCGAAATGCGCGTTGGGAGTCCCGCCTTCAGGCGGTCTTGTCTTCTCCTCCTTCACGTCAATGGCGAACGTGTCCCAATCCACGGTGTTCCCCTCGATCGTGCCTGCCTTGAAGCGGGTGTCTTCGGGCGCCGCGATGTCGAGCGAGATGGTTCGCGGGTGGTTGCTGTCGTTGACGGCGAAGACGACAAGCGTCTGCCCAGGCCCTGGCGGCATGGCCTTGGGGTCGGTGCCGTCCACGGAGGCCACGACCCAGACGTCGGGGTCGGAGCTCGCGGCCTCGATGAGGCGGCCGCGGAGGTTCTTCATCATGCCGTAGGCCACGCGGGTGGCCTCGGGCATCTTGTAGGCGTGGATGACCGTGCGGCCGAGCAGCTTGTCGGGCGACTGCATGACGCCGTAGACGCAGTCGCGCAGGTTGTAGACCATCTGGCGGTATTCCTTCGAGCGCTGGCGCTTCTCCGGCTCCTCCACGCGGCCGCGGGCGGGGCTGTCGAGCAGGTCGTTCGTCTCAGTGTTCAGCGAGTAGAGCCACCTGTTGTGCTGCGTGACGCCGTAGGCGGCGAGGACCTCGTAGGTGCCGTGCATGCCGATCGGCTCGCCCATGTAGTGGTGCTCGTGGACGGCGTCAATCCAGGCGATGTTGCGGTCAATGGTCGGCTTGTAGAGGAGGCGCCAGGCGTCCCAGTGGTCCTCGTTCCAGCGGAAGCCCCAGCCGCCGGAGACGAGGACGCCGGGGTGGGTCTCCTTGACGGCTTTGCCCATTACGGCGAGCATGGAGTCGTAGATGAAGCCGTTGCCCTTGCCCGACCAGAAGGTGAAGGCCGTCTCGTCCACGGCTCGCCAGCCCTTGTCGGTCTTCTTCCACTTGAAGTGGGGGATCACCTCGTCGGGGGCGTTGGGGTCCTTGCGGCGGACGGCGACGGGTCCGCCCTCGACGGCCTTCTCAACCCTGTAGAGTTCGGGCCGATAGTGGATGCCGCTGCGGTCGGCCCAGTTGAGGTAGGGCTCGTTCCAGAACTCCAGGACGGCGAGGCAGCCGGACTTTTTCGCGTTGTCCGCGAAGGCGCGGCCCCAGGCGCCCAGCGTCTCCCGCCAGTCGTCGCGGGTGAGGTAGGTGGCCGTCTCCTTCCGCTCGCCGAAGCAATCAATATAGAAGGCTTCGGTCGGGCCGCGCTCGGGGTTCTTCGGCAGCTCGGGGAAGGCGGCCTCGAGGAGGCGGCGGTTGAGTTCCATCAGCTCGGTCTGGTTGAGCTTATCCAGTGCCGCGAGCCGTGGTTTCAGGGCATCGGGGATTGCCACGCCCTTCCAGGCCTCGGCGTCGTAGAGCGGCTTGTCGAGCAAGTTGTTCAGAAGACGGGCGAGGTCGGGCGGGAACTCCTTGCCCTTCGGGTCGTCGGGCTTCGGGGGGCGGAGCCGCTCGAAGCGCTTCATCGTCTCGCCATCGTCCACTTTTGCCATGAGGAACTTGGGGAGTGGCAGGCCGCTCCGCAGCCTTTCGAGCAGCTTCGGCCAGTCGGGCGCGGGCTCTCTGTCCTTGAAGCGGGCAACGGTCTGGCGCGGGATGCGGGGCCGCGTGGTGGGGTACAGGCCCCGCTGGCAGCCGGGGCGGTACTCCTGGGGCAGGTCGAAGGCAAAGCCGCCGAAGATGCCCGCGGGCACAATGTCGTGGCCGTTCACCGACAGGGTCTTGCCCGTCACCGTCAGCTTCGCAACGGGCGGCGGGGGAAGCTCCTCCTTCACCAGGTCAATCGCTGTGACTGTGAACGTCACCGTGCCGACGCCGAGGGGGTTGATGACGCCGATGGCGAGGGCCTTGATGCTCTTGAGGTCAAGCCAGTGGTCCTCGTCGAGGTGGAAGCCCGCGGGCGCCACCCATTCGGCCAGCACGAAGTCGTCGAAACGAAGGAAGGCCTCGTTCTCCGCGTCGGCGAGGGGCACGGCGTCCTTCACGTGGTACCAGCTACCGTCGTCCTCGGCCAGCCACACGGTCACGGAGGCATCGTCGCGCGGCTTCTCCGTCCGCACCTTCACCCTCAGCCCCGTGAAGGCCGTCCAGTCGCGCGGCTCGGGGAACTCGATGGCGGACGACTTCTGGTGGTTCCAGTTCACCCGTGCCGCGCCCATGTCGACTTCGAGAGCCATGGGCTTCTCGATGAGAGGCTGGGCGGCGAGCAACTTCTCCCCGGCCGCGCTGGAGTCCACAACCAGGAGAGCCGCGGCCAACAGCCCATAGGCGAATAGGGATCGTGTCACAGCGTTCCCTGAACGAGGTCGAGGAACTCCCGCGGGCTGAGGACCACGACCCCGGCCCGCGAGCGACGGGGGAAATGGCGCAGGTTGCCTGTGACCAGCACGACGCCGGCTTCCGCGGCCACTTCGAGGAACGGGAGATCATCAGGGTGGGGGAGACCGACGAGCAGCGGAGCGGGGGTGACAGGTTCGCTATTCTCCCGAGCCAACGTCAGTGCTCGAGCGACGCGGCCGGGGTCGAGCTGGAACTCGGGTCGAGGAAGGACGCGCTCGTACTCCGCACGGATCCTCGCATCAACACACAGTTGAACGCGCTCCTCAAAGAGCATGTCCACGATCCGGCCACAAGGGCCTTGTGCCGTGATTACACCTGAGACGAGCACGTTGGTGTCGAGGACGGCCTTCATCGCGCGGCGTGCCTCTCCCGCCGGGCGCGGGCGATCACCTCATCGATCTCCTCCATCGTCATCTTGTCCACGCCATGAGCTTTGGCCTCGGCCCGCAGCTCATCCAGTAGAGCGCGATTGCGGGCGCGGCGGAGCGCGGCGAGGCGCTGTTCGAAGCTGTCCTCGTTCACCCCCGCCAGGATGGCGAATGGCTTGCCGTTGGCGGTCAGCACCATCTCCTGCTCGGTCTCAAGGGCCTTGCGGATCGCTGCGGTGCGGTTGCGGAAGTCGCGGACGCTCACGAACTTCATTGTCAGCTCCTTGTCCGTAGCAACGA
>VGYV01000402.1 GCA_016872855.1 Planctomycetota bacterium | reverse complement strand
CGAAGCGAAACGCCAAGGGCGCCACGATCAACTGGCAATTCACCATCGAGGATGCCAGGAGAAAGCTCACGAAACTCTACCCATCAGCTCTGTGTTGACAGAGTACTAGAGGGCAGCCGCACCCCAGAAGCGGAGAGTCAGGATCAGACAACACCCGGCGGCGTCCGGTTGACTGCTGGCCTCAGCGGCTGCCGGTGGTGTCGGTCGGGCCGGGGGGGCCGGGGCCGCCGGCGGCGATGTAGCCGTGACTGGCGCCGGAGGCGTCGGGGCTGACCGACAGCGCGCAGGTGCCGGCTCAGGCCTCGCCCCGGGCCTCGGACCAGGTGCGTAGCTGCCCGGGCTCGACAATCCAGAGCTGGCTGGCAGGGTTGCGTAGCTCAAGCTCATCCGCTGGGTCAAAGCCGTGCAACGGGCCGGGTCAGGCGCCGACGCCGGCCGGGATCACCCTCTCCCGAGCGAGTTCCGCGGCGTAGCGCATCGCGGCGCGCACGTCCTCACGCTCCAGCGTCGGGTACGCGGCAAGAACCTGCTCCTCGCTGTCGCCATTCGCGAGGTAGTCCACAAGCAGCGACACCATGATCCTCGTGCCCCGGATGCAGGCCTGTCCGCCGCATACGCGCGGGTCAATGGAGATTCGGTTCTGCCAACTCCGCTTCTTCATTGAGACCCAACCTCCTGTTCTCGCCGTCAGCGGGCCCAGCCGGCCGGCGCTCCCTCTGCCTTCCCTCTTTCAATCATTGTAGCGCACTGCCCCAGCAGAATCCACAGGCGCAATGCTCCCCGCTTTGTCCTCGGGGTGCGCCTTCGCCCAACTACCGCGTAAAGCGCGGGGTAAAGCGCGGGGTCTGATCTACATTCTACACTTTGGCGTTATGGCTCGTCCGATGTCGGGAGACGCCGGGGGCCAGACGTCCATCGGTCAATAGGAATAGGTGGTGAGGGCCGTTCATAGTAACGCTTGACCCAGGCGCTGGCGTGGAGGTAGTAGATGGTCATCGCCGCTCGCGCACCAGAAGCTCGGATGCGAGGATGCCCTTCCCCTCAATCGGTTCCACGTCGCGGAATGCGATCTCATCCACCGCAGGCAGCGTGATGGCGGGGTGGCCGGCTAGGCGGGCGCGCAGCCGGGCGAGCGCGCTGCCCTCGTGAAGGGATTGCACGTAGACAAGGGCCCTCTTGGCCTCCTCGTCGGATAGCCCCCGGACAGCTTCAAGGAGCGATTCCTTGATTGGGCTCATAGTGCTCACCTCCGTCAGCATACTATCACGCGCAGTGGCGGGAAATCAAGCGGGCCACGGGTTCACCTTGACCCTCCCGTGGTGTCGGTTGGGCCAGTGAAGCCCGGGCCGCCGGCGGCGACATAGCCGTGGCTGGCGCCGGAGGCGTCGGGGCTGACCCAGAAGGCGTAAAGGGCACCAGCCTTGAGGTGGAAGCGGAAGCGGATGGGTTTGCCGCCGAGGGCGGAGAGGTCGTCGGCGCCTTTCCACCCGACGGGGAGACAAGTGGAATCGAGGGGCTTCGTTGTGGGCGGGGGCTCCGCCCCCCGCGACGATGGGGAGAAGACGCGGGGCGCAGAGGCCCCGCCCACAGGCAGAGAGGCCCCGCCCACAATGCAGTTGTCGGCAGTGAAGGGGGCGATGGGCTTGCCGTCCTCGGTCAAGACCTCGGCGCGGAAGTCGCCCTTGGGGCAGGCGAGGTTGACGAAGAGGTGCTTGCCCTTGAAGCTGACTGGGCGGGTGGTGAGGGTGCCGCCCTTCTCGTCGGCGTCCATCGAGGCGAAGCCGTCGCGGCGGAGGAAGGCGAGGCCAGTCGAGGCATCGGCGTCCCACTGGCCCTTCGGCTTGGCACGGCCGCTGAAGTAGAAGTGGAGGCGGTCGCCGACGACGAGGCAGCAGCCGCCGACGGATTGGACGTTGCCCATGTTCCACGCGCCCTCGGTCTCGTTGACCTCGAGGAAGCGGGTGCGGTCGGGGCGGCTCCAGTGGAAGCCGTCGCGGGAGTAGCCGAGGAGGACTTCGTTGCGCTTCTGAATGCGGAGCTTGCCGCAATCGCTGTTGTTCGGCCCCTGCCAGATGACGAAGAGGCCGAGCATGAGGCTTTCGTAGGGCGTGGCGTCGAGGTTGTAGAGCTGGGGGGCCAGCCCTTTCCATTGCTCATTGGGGTTTCGCGGGTCGTCCTTCTCGCCCGACACCCAGTTGACTCGGGCGGTGGCGACCTTGGCGATTGCGGCGCGGGGGTCGGGGTCCTCGGTGTAGGCTCGGGCGCGGCCGCCCCAGTTGATGCGCTCGCTGATGACCCACACCCTGCGGAAGGGGTTGTAGAAGACGGTCGTGCGGTCGCCGCCGATGGCCTGCGAGGCGACGGGGTCGGACCAGCGCAGCCCGTCGGCGCTCACGCGCATGACCAGTTTCCAGCCCTTCCCATCGCTCTCCGTGGCAAAGTACTTGAACCGCTCCTTCGGGTCTTTGGCGTCGTGATCGAGCCACACCAGCGTGGTGTCGTGGCGGGGGTTCTTGGGGTCGAGGCCGGGGGCGAAGAGGAAGTTGGTGCCGGACTGGGAGTCGAGCTTCGGCTTTTCCCACGCTATGCCGTCCTTGCTCGTGGCGTAGCAGACGGTTGCGAGGTAGCCGCCGCAGTACCACATCTTGAAGAGCTTGTCGGCGGGATCGAACCAAGCGCCGCCGCTGAAGGGCGCGGCGAACCAGCCGCGATTCTTGGTTTCCCACGGCCGGTCCGGCTTCACAACGGGGTTGTCCTTGCAATACTCGACGCGGTGGAACGTGCGTTTCAGCGTGGTCTCCTGGACGAGGAAGTCGTCCACGAAGAGTTGGCGCCCCACGTCAATGGGAATGACGGCGGGGGGATTGGCGAGGTAGGGGACGGGCATCGGCTCGTTGGGCGGGCGGTCGTACTTTGGCGGCCGGGCCTCGGAAAGCACGATGCCATTGTAGAGCACCTCGCCGCCCGAGGCCCTCAGCGCCGCGACAAGAAAAACGCCGAGGGCAAGAAGGCACGTTGCCGACTCCTTCATCTTCATCTCCTTTCCAATGGGATCATGCCACGGGTCTCACGTCACGTTCTCCGGCCCGGCCGGGGCCAGGAGAAGGCCCATCACCAACAGGTCGTCGTAAAGTCCGTCGAGCTTCCGTGCGCGCCGTTCCCTGCCTTCCTCGACGAACCCCGCCTTCCTGTAGAGCGCGACTGCTGCGGAGTTGAAGGCGAAGACCTCCAGCCCCACACGCTCAAGCCCGATCTGCTGCGCTCTGGCCAGGGCCGCGCCAAGCAGTCGCGTCCCCACGCCCTGGCCCCGGTAAGGCACCAGGATACCCATGCCAAGGAACCCGCGGTGTTGGAAGCCCCACTGCGTGCGGGGCGGCACAATGTCGCACCAACCCACCACCCTCCCATCGGCCACCGCCACCACATGCGGGTAGCCCTTCTCAACGTTCCTCCGCGCGAACTCGCGGCATCGCTCAATCGGCAGGCCCTCCTCCGCAGCGAGGTACTTCCGCTCCCGTGACACTGCGTCCAAGGCCGCATGGTACCCCTCAGTGTACTCCTCGGCCATGGGTTGTATGTCAACCGACATGTCAGTGCCTCCAACCGGGTGTCGGCCGTTGCCCCCTACGGTAGAGCCGGACGGCCTGGATGTCAAGCGGCGCATTCCGTGCTCCTTGACAGGAGCGGGCCGCAGGAGTACCTTGGCGGCACCGCAGCGGAGGGTGGCTTGAAAGGAGATACCGAATGGCTACCGGCCATGTCAGCGTGGTCTGGGGGTGGGTCCTTGCCAGCATCGCTGCCGTTGCTGGCGAGGTACAGCTCAACCACCCCGAGGGGCTGTGCTACGACGCCGAGGGTCGGCTCTATGTGGCCGACAGCAACAACCACCGCGTGCTCGTCTTTTCGCCTGAGCTGGCGCTGGCGCAAACCATCGGCTCCGAGGGCAGGGAGCCGGGGCAATTCATCCGCCCGACCGATGTGGCGCTCGACAGCAAGGGCCGCCTCGTCGTGGCCGACGCGGGGAACAACCGCGTGCAGATTCTGGACAAGGAGGGCAAGCCGCTCAAGGCCATCGGCGACCCCAAGGGCGGCGACGCCGATGGCCAGTTCCGCTATCCGTTCCGCGTGGCCCTCGACGAGAACGACCACGCCATCGTCACGGACATGCAGAACCACCGCCTCCAGGTGCTCGACCGCGAGGGCAAACACGCCTTCACCCTGGCCAACCGCACTGGCCCGATGCCCATCGAGCTGGTGAAGCCCGACAAGGAGGGGAAGAAGACGCCGAAGAACTGGGAGCGAACCGACCCCGGGCAGTTCAATGAGCCGGGCGGCATCTTCTACGACCGCGAGCTTAGGCGGCTCTTCGTGGCGAATGGCTGGAACTGCCGCTGCGAGGTGCTCGACTACGATCCGGCCACGAGCGAGATCAAGCGCCGCCCGGAGGAAACGGGCATCGTGTGGGGCTGGTGGGTCACCAAAGGCATCGCAGGCGACGCCCACGGGCGACTCCTCGGCTGCAATACCGGCTTCGGAAACGTCCTCCTCTTTGAGAACCGAGCCGCCCTCACGAACAAGACGCCCAGCTCGATGACCCTCACCGGCGGCCCCTACGGCCAGATGCGCGACCTGATGGACATCGCGGTCGCGCCCAATGGCGACGTCGCGCTGGCCGATGCGGGGAACAACCGCGTGGTCATCTTCCCGCCCGACCTCAAGCTGCCCGGCAGCCCCCGCGCGGCCAACCTCACGAGCGACGGCGCGACGATTGCCTGGGAGACGCCGCAGCCCATCTCCCCAGCCGTCCGCCTCCGCAAGGGCGGCTACCCCGAGCGCACGCCCGGCCACGAGAAGCCGTGGGAGAAGGCCGACATCATCGAGGTGCCCGCACGCGGCAGGGCGACCACGCGCCACGAGATCGCCCTGAAGGGGCTTGAGCCAGGCTGCCGCTACTACTACCGCCTCTCGTGCCCGATGATGCGCACGATTCCCGCCTCGGGCTACACCCGCGAGTTCGCCTTCGCCACCCTCCCGCCGAAGGGCAAGACGATATTCCTCCGCATCCCCGTCAAGATCCTACTCCTCACCAATGTCGTCAACCTCGACACCGTGAAGCCCGACACGCCGGCCCCCTCGCCCATGCCGCAGGAGGAGTTCAAGCTCTACCGCAAGGCGTTCGCCGAATCCCAGCTCTTCTACTGGTGCAACTCTTCGATGCGCTACTGGATGGACTGCGACATCTACATTGAGGAGGCGATGTGCCGCACGGGGCGGGACCGCCCGGACTGCCCCGAGCTGATGAAGCTGCCGCGGGCCAACGCCGACGAATCGCTCAAGAAGCTCATCGCCGCAGAGGGGCGCGAGAAGGAGGCCTACGTCGGCCAGGTCATCTGCGAGGCCATCCGCAACTGGAACGACGGGGCGAAGCGGTGGGACTACGCCGGCTCGGGCGGCGGCACCTACGGTGTCGAGTGGCCCACGCCCGGCCGCAGCCACTTCCTCGGCGGCTCCGATGTCGCCTGGCTCATGACGCACGAATACAAGCACCAGTTCGAGAGCCAGCACGGCAACAGCGGCCTCGACACCGAGGACGATCGCGACATCTTCTGCCACTTCTCCCCCCAGTATCCCGGCTGGCAATGGTGCACCGCCTACGACCACGGCGAGCACTGGGACGGCATAGCGTGGGCGCTCCGCCGCCTCACGACCGCCCAGTACTTCCGCAACCTCTACGGCGAGGTTGTCCTCGCCGATGACCGGGACGCCGACGGCATCCCGGACGCCGACACCCGCGTGCCCCTGGACGAGAAGCGCTTCGGCTCAGACCCCCGCCGCGCCGACACCGACCGGGACGGCCTCGACGACATGGGCGAAGTCCTCGCCAGCCGATGGGTCACGGCCCTCAACGCCGACCTCCGCAAGCGCGTCCCAGGCAAATGGTTCACCCCCGACCCCACCCACCGCGACTCCGACGGCGACGGCGTGGCCGACGGCGAGGACAAGCACCCCCTCTACCCCTTCAAGCCCGAAATCCGCCGCGGCACCGCCAGGGTGGACGGCCGGCTCGACGAATGGGGCGAGAAGCCCGACTACTGGCTCGAACACGAGGGCATCAAGCTCCGCGGCTGGGCACGCTGGGACAACGAGTTCCTCTACTACGCCTGGGCCATCGAGGGCGACTGGCGGAAGATCACCCTCGTCGTGGACCAGGACGCCGACGGCTTCTACGCCGGCGGCGACAACGTCTACGCCGAGTTCGCCCCCGGCCAGGGCGGCCTGCCGCAGAAGGCCAACGTCCGCATCCACTACTGCAACCTGGGCCGCTGGCCCTGGTTCGACGACAAGCATGAATTCGTGAAGCCCGATGCCTATCCCTTCGCCGCGAGCAAGAAGGGGGCCGTGGCCCTCTTCGAGTTCGCCTGCCCCCGCAACGAAATGTGCGGCCTGAGCCTCAAGCCCGGCGAAGAGGTCGGCATGGCCCTCTACATCGGCCTGCCCGACCGCGGCGCCATCAGCCTCTTCGAGCCCTGGAACATCTTCGACTCCGTCCTGTCAAAGTAGCGCCTCGGGCCGCACCCCTCACCCCACGGGAACGAGGGGCCTGACGCCGGAGCGGCCCGATGCCGCTCAGAGTCGCGCAGAGTCGGCCAGAGTCGCTCACTCGCCGTTTGGCGATTCTCGCCATTCCGGCTCAGAGTCGGCCAGTGTTTGCCAGAGTCGCTCAACCTTGCGCGCACCTCCAACGCGCGGGGGGGAGGGGGTGATGCCCCCCTGGCAGCCCGTCCCCTTCGGCCCTGTGGTCCCTGTGCGGCCACCGTGCTCTACAGGAGCCGTAAGACATGTATCTGCCTCGACTTATGGCGCTGAGGAGTTCCCCCCAATCTCTGCCCATCGTCCGGCCGTTCCCCCCGCATCGCGCGCGCTCTCTCCCCCCAGTACAACGAAATTCCGGGCCGATCATGCGCGGCCTGAGATTGCAAAAAAAGAGACTGTAGCACCGTTACAGAGGGCATGCCGGGGAGCCGCACGCCCAAGCAGGGCTTGGGCGTGCCACCTCGACGACATCATTGCCAGCAAGGCCGCCACCAATCGCGTGAGGGACCGCGAATCGCTGCCGCGGCTGCGCTCCTTCCGCGAGTACTGGAGGAGCAGGCACTCGTGCTACGGCGACCGGATGGAATGAGGCGGCTTCCGCGCTCGGCGCCCTGCGCCACTTGCGCCCGCCTGCGCGCGGGGGTATACTGACAGCGTGAATACCCGCTCCCTCTCGTTGCGAAGCTCCGGCTTCGCAACGGGGGGCATGCGGCTCCTGCCGCGAGCAAGCCCAGGCATTGGCCCGGCGCGCCAGAGCCGCCGGCGTTCCGCAAGCCGACCTCCTCCGCGAGTGGATCGCCGAGAAGCTGGCGCCTTATGAGGGGGAGCGGAGGACTGAATAAAGAAGGGCGAGTTGCCCAAATCCCCTTCAGGGGGATAGACCCGTTCGGAGTCCCGCCTTTAGGCGGATTGGGGCAGGAGAAGACCGCCTGAAGGCGGGACTCCCAACGAGTTCACCCTTTGGGCAACACGCCCAGAAGATTTGACACCCTCTCCCCGCGACGTTGCCGCTCGGGCCGAGCGCCAGGTGAAGCTCCTGGACGGCGAGGTCGTGGGCGACGGGCTTAGAAACTATCTCAAAACCCACGCGGGCTGCGTTGCCGGCGTCAGCGGGGCGGATGCAAGGCGCGGCGACGAGGCGATGCAACGGAGAGCATCGTCGAGGAGCCGCAACACAGCAGACGCCCCGC
>VGYV01000401.1 GCA_016872855.1 Planctomycetota bacterium | reverse complement strand
CGACAAGCTGTGGGACACGCACACGCCGCAGAACATGTATGACGCGGAGGTCTCCCTGGCCGCTGCCGACGGCCCGGTGCTGGATGCCTTCTGGCCGGCGCGGTTCGGGTTCCGCGAGTTCTGGATTGAGGGACGCGACTTCTATCTGAACGGCACCCGCTTCCACTCCTTCGTCATCCCGTTCGACAACGCCCAACTTGGGGCGGCCTGGGCCACCTACGACGCGGCCCGCGAGACGCTGCTCCGCAACAAGGCGGTCGGGGTGAACACGGTCTACACCCACAACTACGGCTGCGCGCCCGGCTCGCACCTGAGCTTCAGCGAGTTCCTGAGGGCGGCCGACGACGTGGGGATGCTGGTGGCGCTCTCACAGCCCCATTGCCAGCACTACCAATGGGACAAGCCCGACGCGGAGGCGGCGAACGGCTACGCTCGCCACGCAGCGTTCTACGTCCGCGTCGCCGGCAGCCATCCTTCGGTCGTGATGTACTCCATGAACCACAACGCGCTGAGCTACCACGGGGACTTCGACCCCGAGCTGACCGACGGCCGGCACAACGCGGAGGGGAAGGTCGGCCCGCGCACCGATCGGGGCGCCCTGACGGGCCTGAAGGCTCAGGCCATCGTCGAGCGCCTCGATCCCACACGGATCGTCTACCACCACTCCTCCGGCACCCTGGGCCGCATGCACACACTCAACCTCTACCTGGACTTCGTCCCCATCCAGGAGCGCTCCGACTGGTTCGAGCACTGGGCCACCGAAGGAGTGAAGCCGCTGATGTTCTGCGAATACGGAGTGCCCTGGGGCATCAACTGGACCATGTACCGGGGCTGGTACAAGGGCGTCCGCTCGTGGGGCAGCGCCCGGCTGCCCTGGGAGTTCTGCGAAGGCGAGTGGAACTCCCAGTTCCTGGGCGACAGGGCGTTCCAGCTCAGCGACCGCGACAAGACCAACCTGCGCTGGGAGACCAGGCAGTGGCGCGAGGGACGCGAATGGAACAAGTGGCACTACCCCTTCAGTCCCTCAAGCTACTACTCCTGGGGCCACAAGGACAAGGACGAGGTCTGGGCGATGTACATCACGGATAACTGGCGCGCCTTCCGCACGTGGGGCATCTCGGCGCGGAACGCATGGGGCCCCTCGGTCTTCTGGGAACTGCGCGACGGCGTGAGGCCACAGAGGCGGGACCTCCAGGTTGATTGGGACAACCTCCAGAGGCCGGGCCTCAGCCCCGATTGCATGCCCGCCACAAGCCATCAGACGTTTGACACCACCCTGGAGCGCAACGACTGGGTGCCCACCAAGGCGGCGGAGGCACTGATCCGCAACAACATGCCCCTCCTGGCCTACATCGGCGGCAAGCCGGCACGCTTCACCACCAAGGAGCACAACTACCTGCCCGGGCAGACGGTCCAGAAGCAAGCCATCCTGATCAACGATTCGCGGACGCCCATCGAATGCCACGCCTCTTGGTCGCTGTCCTTGCCGAAGCCTCTGGTTGGCAGCAAGGACGTCACCATCCAGACTGGGCAGCAGGAGCGCGTTCCCCTGAGCTTCGCGCTGCCGACGGACCTCAAGGCGGGCAGATATGACCTCAAGCTGACCGCCAAGTTCAGCACGGGCGAAACCCAGGAGGATGCCTTCGCCATCCACGTCCTGCCCCCGTTCGTAGTGCGGCCTTCAGGCCGTACATCGCCAGAGGACGGGCTAAAGCCCGCACTACAAACCAAGACCGCGCTCTTTGACCCCAAGGGCGAAACAGGCAAGCTGCTCTCCCAGATGGGGGTTCGATATGACTCGGTCGCCGCGCGGGCCGACCTCGCAGGCTACGACGTGTTCATCGTAGGCAAGGCTGCTCTGGCCGTGGACGGCCCGGCCCCTGACATATCGCGGGTCCGCGACGGCCTGAAGGTCATCCTCTTCGAGCAGACGGCCGACGTTCTCGAGAAGCGCTTCGGCTTCCGCGTGCAGGAGTACGGCCTGAGGCAGGTCTTCCCGCGCGTGCCCGACCATCCCTTGCTCTCAGGACTCGGGGCTGAGCATCTGCGCGACTGGAGCGGCCAGGCGACCATTCTGCCGCCGCGGCTGACCGGCTACACCATCAAGCCGCGCTACGGCCCGATCATCAAGTGGTGCGGCATCGAGCTCCCGCGGGCCTATCGGGCGGGCAACTGGGGCAACGTGGCCTCCGTGCTGATTGAGAAGCCCGCGCGCGGCAACTTCCTGCCCATCGTGGACGGCGGATTCAGCCTCCAATACGCCCCCCTCATGGAATGCCGCGAGGGCAAGGGCGTCGTGCTCCTCTGCCAGATGGATGTGACCGGACGCACGGAAGAGGACCCCGCGGCCATTCGACTGGTCGCCAATATGCTCAGCTACGTCTCCGCCTACTCGCCACCAGCGGTCCGCAAGGTGCTGTACGTCGGCCAGGAGGCGGGGCGGAAGCACCTGGAGCGGATGGGACTGGCGGTGGCGGCCTACCAGGGCGGAGCGCTGGGGGCCGAGCAGATTCTGGTCGTGGGGCCGGGTGGGGGCCAGACCCTCGCGGCAAACGCCGACGCCGTGCGCAAGTGGGTCAAGGCGGGCGGACACGTCCTGGCCATTGGGCTGAGCCAGGAGGAAGCCAACTCCTTCCTGCCATTTGCGGTCACGACGCAGCAGCGCGAGTACATCTGCGCGGTCTTCGATCCTCCCAGAAGGGCATCGCTCCTTGCCGGGGTCGGGCCGGCGGACGTCATGAACCGCGACCCCAGAGAGCTCCCGCTCGTGTCGGGCGGAGCCACGGTGGTTGGCGATGGAGCGCTCGCGTTTGCCCCCGATGCCAACGTGGTCTTCTGCCAACTGGTTCCGTGGGAGTTCGACTACCAGAAGTGCTTCAACCGGAAGCGGACGTTCCGGCGGGCAAGCTGCCTGGTGACGCGCGTGCTGGGCAACATGGGTGCGGACGAGCCCACGCCGATCCTCCAGCGGTTCTCAAGCCCGCTCACGGGGGCTGTGGAAGAGAATCGCTGGCTGGCGGGGTTCTACCTCGACAGGCCCGAAGAGTTCGACGACCCCTACCGGTACTTCCAATGGTGAGTTCTTGCGCCCCGTGTGGGACAGCGACGGGCTGCGCGAGCAGAATGAGAGACTAGCCATGGCTCGCCGCTCCAGAGATAGAGTCGCGAGCGTGCTCGCCCACCGGGAGGCCGACCGCGTCCCGTAGGGCAAGACCGGCCACCCCGAAGGGGAGACAAGCGAGCTTGACGGATTGTCCGAGCTCTGCGACATCCGTGAATCTGACGCCGGCTCAGCGGACGATCGATGAGGTGGTGATGCTCAAAGGCAGTTGAGGGGAGAACCGGAGGACAGTCGCCGAGCGTTAGGAAGAAGCAGCTTCAGCCGTGCTTGACAGGCTCGCGCGCTAAGGCTATTGTCGTAGCGCGGGAATCGTTCCGACGACGTTGGTGCTTGTGCTTGCGAAAGGAGGCACTGTCATGCCAGCAGGCGTTCGCTCCTGGATCGCGGGGTTGGCAGCCATCCTGTCGGCCATGTCGTCTGCTTGGGCGGGGACCGAGGCAAGGGAGATCCTCCGGCGGACGGGCCTCCAGCGGGGGATCTGTGCGGTCCTGGGCCTGTCGAAAGCGGACGAGCCAGGTTTGGTGGTGGACATGGCAGCGGGGAGCGAACTGACGGTGTACTTCCAGTCGGCCGACGCGGCCGAGGAGCTTGCCGTACGGCGGGCGGCGGAGAAGGCGGGGTTGCCGGGGAAGCGGATCTTCGCCGACCGCGGCGCCTGGGAGCGAATCCATCTGGCCGACAACCTCGCGGGAGCGGTCTGGGTCGCACCCCCCGCTCAAAGCAAAGTGCCGCGGGCCGAGCTGCTGAGGGTGTTGCACCCTGAGGGCAAGGCCCTCGTCGGCGACGAGGAGATCGTGAAGCCGTTCCCGCCAGGCATTGACGGTTGGAGCCAGCCGTTCCACGGGCCGGACAACAATCCGCAATCGTCGGACCAGGTCGCTCGGGCACCCTACCTCACGCAGTTCCTCGCCGAGCCGGTGTTCAGCCCCATGCCCGAGGTCACTGTGGCGGCGGGCGGGCGGGTGTTCAAGGCGTTCGGCCACATCGCCCACCGCGCGAACCAGAACGCCGTGCTGAACACGCTGATGGGCATCAACGGTTACAACGGGGCGATCCTCTGGCGGCGGCCGCTCCGCGAGGGCTTCTGCATCCACCGCAACACGATGATCGCCACGCCGGAGCTTCTCTACTTGGGCGACGACGAGTCGTGCAAGCTCCTCGACGCACGCACCGGCGAGTTGAAGGGCCAGATCGTGGTGCCCGGCGGGCTCGGCGACGGCAAGGTGTGGAAATGGATGTCGCTGGAGGGCCGCTCGGACGGCCGACCCGTCCTCTATGCGCTTGTCGGCGGCGGCGAGGTCCAGCCGAAGACCGTTCCCTCGCAATCCGCCGGCCTGGGGCACTGGCCCTGGAGCATGTGGGAGGGGCACGACTACACGGACCCCAAGACGAGTTTCGCTTTCGGCCGCACCTTCGTCGCCTTTGACCCGCAGAGCAAGAAGGCCCTCTGGGACCACAGCGAGCCGGACTACGTGGACGGCCGCGGCGTGGCAATGAAGAACTCCCGAATCTACTACCACTGTCCGGGCCGGTTCCTCGCGTGCCTCGACGCTGCTTCGGGCAAGGTGCTGTGGAAGAACTCCGACGCGGACCTCTTGGCCGCGATCGGGCCGACCGGCCCCGCCCAGAATCCGGGGCAGGGCTACTCGACAAGCTCGTACCTCAAGTGCGACGAGCGATACGTCTACTTCGCCGGCTCACAACGCCCGAACCTGGTCGTTGCCTCGGCCAGCGACGGCAAGCTCGTGTGGCAGCGACGCGACGGCAACCTCCACCTGGTGCTGCGCTCCGACGGCTTCTATGGCATCGGGCCGGGCGGCGCGAAGTTCACCTACGGCACCTGGCAGGCCGTGGCCCCAATGCCCAACCGCCGCTCGTGCACCCGCGCGACGGGGAGTGTGGACAGCATCTTCTACCGCGCGGCGGAGGGGACGATGTGGATCAACACGGCAGACAACACGGCGCAGCACATTGCCCCGATGCGCCCGCCCTGCCAGGATGGCGTGGTGATCGCGAACGGCATGCTCTACTGGGGGCCGTGGATGTGCGGTTGCCCGCTGTCGCTCTACGGCCACGTGGGCCTGGCGCCCGCGGGCGCCTTCGGCCTCAAGCCCGGGGCCGACGCCTCGCGCCTCGAGCCGGGCGAGGGCGATCCAACGGTTGTGCAAAAGCTGCCCGTCCAGCCTGGCGACTGGCCCTCCTGGATGGGCGATGAGCAGCGGCGGTGCATCACGGCCATCGCAATGCCCGACAAGGTGAAGGCGCACTGGACTGCCACGCTGCCCGGCGCGGGCCGGGCCACTGCCCCCGTCACGGCCGGCGGGCTGGCCTTCGTCGGCTACGAGAACGGGGCTCTCCGCGCCCTCGACGCCGGCACCGGTCAGGTGCGCTGGCAGGCATTCACGGCGGGGCCGATCTACGTGGCCCCAGCCGTCTGGGAGGGACGCGTCTACGCCGGCTCCGCCGACGGCCGCGTCTACGGCTTTGAGGCCGCGACGGGCCGCCGCCTTTGGGCCTTCCGCGCTGCGCCGGCCGAGCGGTGGATCCCCGTCCTCGGCAAGCTCATCTCCACCTGGCCCGTTGCCGGCGGCGTCGTGGTCCGCGATGGCGTCGTCTACGCTGCGGCCGGCATCGCCAACTACGACGGCACACACGTCTACGCCCTCGACGCCGTGACCGGCAAGCTCAAGTGGTGCAACGATTCCTCGGGCACCCTCTCCCCCGCGGTGAAGAGCGGAATCAGCCTCCAGGGCGAACTCTATCTCGAAGGGGAGGAACTGCGATTCCCGGCAGGCACCGTCTACATGACGGCGCGCTACGACCTGAAGACCGGCACGTGCCTCAACGAGCCCCAGCATCAGGTCGGCTCAAGGACGGCCACGGCCTACTACGCCTACTACCCGGAGTACGGGCAGTTCACGCCGCTGGAGCACGACCTGGCAGACGGCCGGACCCTGAGCTACCAGGTGCTCTACGAGGGGAGCCGCCAGGCAGCGTTGGCGATGCTCCAGCCGCTCAAACAGGGCGCACCCAGGCCTCCCCCTCATTGGCGGCTTTGGCCGCAGAAGGGCGCCAAGCCGCCGCGCGAGGCCGCATGGCACCTCCCGCAGGCGCGGAAGTTCAACGCCTTCGTCGTTGCGCCCAACCTCCTCCTCGCAGCCGGCCAGGAGGGCGCACAGGCGTTCCTCGCGGCCATCAGCCTTCAGGATGGGTCCTGCTCGTGGGAGGAGAAGCTCCCCGCAGCGGCCGTCAAGGGCGGCCTGGCTTCCGACCATCAGGGGCGGATCCTGCTCTCGCTCAGCGATGGCCGGACCATCTGCTACGCGCCGACCAGATAGCCGGAGGGCCGCCGATGGTGCAATGGGCATGTCTCGCGGGGCTGTTCCTCGTGCTGACGGCCTGCGGCGCGGAGGGGACCCAGGGGCGTCTGGAGGTGACGGTCACAGAGGCGGGAGGAGGCCGCCTGCCCTGCCGCGTGCACCTGATGGTGGAAGGAAAGCCGGTCTACGCCCCGGGGCTGCCGCGCTTCGAGCGTGACCCGCACTTCTCTTGCCCGGGGCAGTTCGCGGCGGATGTGCCCGCGGGCAAGGTCTCGCTCCGCATCGAGGCCCTCGCCCAGGAGGATGAGCGCGCCGGCGGCGCCATCCTCCTCTTCAACCTAACCGAGCCCATCCTCATCGAGGGCGTGACCCGCGACTGTCCCAGCGGCTTCGCCTACCACGAGCGCGCCATCGAGCAGAAGGCGTTCATCGAGGTCGAGAAGCCCTTCTGGTGGGAGGCCCCCGTGCACGTGGCCCTGGGGCGGGTGGACACGATCGGCATCGTGTGCAATCACTTCAACCGGGCGGGGCTGCTGGAGGGCGAGGCGTGGGGGCGGCCCCGTGACCGCGCCCGCCATCCCGCCGGCCCGCTGGGCTTCGCTCTGAATGTGATGGACCTCTACTACCGTCACCTGAACCTGGGCTACCAGATCGCCGCGTCGGCCGGCTCCGCCTCGGGCGTGCTAGCGAACCCGCTCGGCTACAACCGCGCCTACGTGCAGCTCGACCGTTTCGGCTACGACGCCTGGTTCGATGGCCTGCGCCAGGGGCGGAACTTCGCCACGATGACCTCGTCCAGCCCGCCGGCGGGGAGCCAGGTGTAGATTTCCGAGATTCCTGGTTCCTGAAATCAAAACAAAACAAGCCGCTGCCCGCCCGCCCGATTTCTGCCCGCCCGCCCGCCCGTCCTCTGCCCGCCCGCCCGCCCGATTTTCTTTTCTTTTGAAACAAAACAAAAGCCCGGGCGAAATCCGGAAAAATGCTTGACATTGAAAAAAAGCCGCTTCGGGGTTCTTTGTGGGTAGCCCCCAGGGGTTGTGGTTGTCGGTCGGCGCGAGCAGCTGGCGATCCAGCGCCGGCACAGGTGTATTTCGGCGTAAGTCCTTGCCATGCCTATGCTGAGGGAGGTAGAAGGGTTCCTCGGCTTGGCGCCCCCCTTGTGGGCACCCATAAGAAAGCCCGGAGAGCCGAAAAAAAATACAATTTCAATAGCTGGCGGGACGGTCCCGCCAGGCCACAATTGCTAGGGGATGGGCCGTGTGCAAAGGAGCCAAGGCATGCCGAGGGGACAGAGGGGCAAGCGGCCAACTCTCACGCTCGAAGAGGGGCTTGCTGCCAGCACGCTCACCTTCCGTGAGGCCGCCAAGCGTTACGGAACATCGTTCGAGACCTGGAGGAAGC
>VGYV01000400.1 GCA_016872855.1 Planctomycetota bacterium | reverse complement strand
CAACGACCTCCGTACGCAGAACCACGCCGCACTCGAACCCCTGATGCAGGCTGTCTTCCGCGAGCGCCCGACAGACTGGTGGCTTGCCGAGCTGGAGCGCGCCGGCATCCCCTGCGGCCCGATCAATACCATTGACCGCCTGGCCGCTGATCCTCAAGTCGCCGCCCGCGAGATGATTCAAGAGGTGCTCGACCCTATCGCCGGTCCGATGAAGATGGCAGGCGTGCCCATCAAGCACTCGGCCACCCCCGGCGGCATCGCCGGCCCGGCCCCCGCCCTGGGCGAGCACACCGACGAGGTGCTTGCGCGGCTGCTGGGGATGAGCCCCGAGGCGATTGCCCGACTACGCGACGAGGGTGTAGTCTGAAGCGGATCCGACCGATCCGACCGATCCGACGGATCGGACAGATCGGCCCTAACCAGCCGCCGCTCCCCCCTCCTTCGCCTCCGTCACGTCATGCTCGGCCCCGCACCGCGGGCACTTGACCCGGCCACGGCTGTAGCCAGGAGGGATCTTCAGCTTCGTGCCACAGCCACAGCCCAGGAAGAGGAAGCCGCCCAGGCGGCGGAAGGTGTCGAGGGCCTCGTGCGAGCGGCGGAGCCGCTCCTCGGGCGATTCCTGCGAAGCGGGTCTCGCCATCGGCGCCCGCGTGGGAAGCGGAGGGGGCGCGGAGGCCAGGGCCTTCTTCGGGGCGAGGCGCTGGCCCTGGTGGTAGCGCTGCCAGGCCGCCTGGTAGTCGCCCATCGAAGCGGTGTGGCCCATCGCGCGAAGGATGGCGATCCGCTCCTGGATCGGCGGGTGCGTGCTCATCAGGGCAGAGGCCCGCTCCTCGAGGGAGCGGACGGGGTGGACGATGTAGAGGTGGGCCGTCGCGCGGTTGGCGGCTTCGAGGATTTCGCGGTCGCCGCTGAGTTTTTCGAGGGCCGAGGCCAGGCCCTCGGGGTAGCGGGTGAGGGTGGCCGCCGAGGCATCGGCCAGGTACTCCCTCCGCCGCGAGCAGGCCAGGTAGAGGAGGCGGGCAAGAAGGGGCGCGATGATGGCGAGGACAATGGCAATGACGATCAGGACGGCCTGAGCGCCGCCCGCCTCCTTGGACGAGCGCCGCCGCCGCGTGCCAGCCCCGGAGTACCACATCCCGCGCAGAAACAGATCGGCCAGCAGCACGATGGCGCCCACCAGGATGGCCGCGAGGGTCATGTAGAGCATGTCGCGGTTCTTCACGTGCGAAATCTCGTGGGCCATCACGCCCTGGAGCTCGTCGCGGTTGAGCTTCATCAGCAGGCCCTTCGTGATCGCCACCGACGCATGCGCGGGGTCGCGCCCCGTCGCAAAGGCGTTCATCGCCGTGTCGTCAATCAGATAGACCCTGGGCATGGGGATGCCCGCGGCAATGGCCATTTCCTCGACGACGTTGAAGAGCTGCGGGTGGTCCTTGTGCTGGATTTCGCGCGCGCCGCTCATCGCCAACACCATCGAGCCGCCGGCGTAGTAGGCCAGCAGGTTCATGAGCGTGGCGATGATGACGGCGATGGCCACGCCACCCACGCCGCCCCCGCCGGGCGCAAACGCCTCGCCAATGACCAGCCCGAGCACGACGAGGACCGTCGTGAGCGTGAGGATGAGGATCCAGGACTTGATCTTGTTGGCGCGGATGAGTTCGAACATGGGGACCCGATAGAACCGAGGACGAGGGACGAGGACGAAGGACGAGGACGACAAGAGCCGGCTAGCGCAGGTCCACCTTGGGGACGGCTTTCTCCTCCTCGGGCGTCTTGAAGAACTCGGCCTTCTGGAAGCCGCCCATGTTGGCGATGATGTTGGTCGGGATCACCTCGGTCTTCGTGTTGTAGACCATCACGGAATCGTTGTAGTACTGGCGGGCAAAGGCGATCTTGTTCTCGGTTGAGGTCAGCTCCTCTTGGAGCTGCGAGACGTTCTGGTTGGCCTTGAGGTCGGGGTAGTTCTCCATCACGGCATAGAGGCCGGCAAGGGCGCGGGTGAGGCCGGCCTCGGCAGCGGCCGCCGCGGCGGGGCCTTGGGCGGCCACGGCCACGTTGCGGGCCTTCGTCACGTTCGTCAGCACCTCTTGCTCGTAGCCCATGTAGTCCTTCACCACCTCAACGAGGTTGGGGATGAGGTCGTGGCGGCGCTTGAGTTGCACGTCAATCTGCGCCCAGGCATTCCGGACGTTGTTGCGGGCGCGGACCAGGCCGTTGTAGCTTGCCACGAACCACAGGATGATGAGCACGAGCACGCCCAGGGCAATCCAGCCAGCCATGTCTTGGCTCTCCTACTCGGTGTCCTTCGGGGATGCGGGGCGCGGCGCGCTGAAGAAGCCGCGTAGCGCTCCCGTCGCATGGTCCTCGTGGTGGCTCGGCTCGGCGAGAGCGTGGGGGTAAGCGGCGAGTATCTGCGCCAGCTCCCCAGCGTCGAGCCACAGGCCGTCGCCGTGGGGACACTTGTCTACAACCACCTGCGAGCGGCCGTAACGATCCTTGATGAGCTTGTGGACGCAGATAGGGCAATCACGGTCGGGCGGCCCGAGATCGGGGTCGGGCGTCGGCTTGGGTGGGACCGCTCTGCCGACAAGTGCCTCCAGCTCCCCGCCGTCGAGCCACACGCCTCCGCAGCCGACGCACGTGTCTATCTCCACCTGCTCGTACTCAGCCACGATCATCGGCTCCCGGCACGCAGGGCACTTCAACACCCGCACGGTCCACCTCCTTGTGCCGCCATCATAATGGACGCCTCCGGCGCTGTCAAGCGAATCAGAGCGCCGGCTTGCAGGCTCTGACCTGAATGCTTGCGAGCTTCCCCGCAAGGCGGGCGTCCATGCCAGGATAGTCGGGGACTCGCTCGGCGACGATCTGGAGTTCCCTGAAGCCCGCCCTGCGAATGGCGTCGAGATACGCCTGCCTGTCCAGGGGCTTGGCGGCGAACCACATCGCCCAGGCATCCTCCTGCTCCCGAATCACGTCGTCAGGAATCTCGCCCTCAGTCACCAGGTCCGACACCAGGACCCTGCCGCCCGGCTTCAGCACCCGGAACGCTTCCCGGAAAACCGCGAGCTTGTCCCCCGCGTGGTTGATGACGCAGTTGCTGATGATCGCGTCCACGGTGCCGTCGGCGACGGGCAGCCTCTCTATCTGGCCGAGGCGGAACTCGACGTTCGGGTAGTCGCCCTTCGCGGCGTTCGCTTGCGCCTTGGCGATCATCTCGGGCGTCATATCCACGCCGATGGCCCTGCCTGTCTTGCCCACTCGCCGCGCGGCAAGGAAGGCGTCGAGGCCCCCGCCGCAGCCGAGATCGAGAACCGTCTCGCCCTCCTTCAGATCCGCCAGCGCCGTCGGGTTGCCGCAGCCGACCCCCATCACGGCCTCTTGCGGGACGCTCCCTATCTCCTCCTCGGAGTAGCCCATCGCCTTGGCCCGTTCGGCGGCCTTGTTCTTGTGGTATCCCTCGGAGGCCATCGTGGCGTAGCGTTTCTTGACCCTTTGTTCCCCGTGCATGGCGCACCTCCAATTCTCACCAGGGCGGGAGGGCGAGGGTGCCGCCGTCCATGACGAGGCAGGTGGCGTTGATGTAGGCCGCCTCGTCGCTGATGAGGAAGGCGATGGCACGGGCCATGTCGAGGGGCGTGCCGAGGCGGCGGACGGGGATTTTCTTCTCGACCTCGGCGTAGATTTCGGCGACGGGCTTTGCCCAGCCCTTACAGCTAGAGGCCAGCATCGGGGTGTCTATGGTGCCCGGGCAAACGCCCACGACGCGGGCGTAGCCCGCCAGCTCAACGGCGAGGGAGCGCACAAGGGCCTCCAGCGCGCCCTTCGACGCGCAGTAGAGCGTGTGGTTGGGGAAGCCGACGAATGCGGCCACGCTCGTCGTGATGCAAATCACCCCCCTCCCCTGCCCTTTCATGACCGGCGCCACGTGCTTGGCGAGCCACAGGTTGCCCTTGACGTTCACGCCCATCACTGCGTCCCACATCGCCTCGTCGAACTCGCTCACCGGCCCCATCCGCAGCACGCCGGCGTTCGAGACCAGGGCGTCAATCCGCCCGTGGAGCTCAAGCGTGCGGGAAACGAGGGACTGGACGCTCTTCTCGTCGGAGACGTCGGCATGGACGAAATGGACGCCATGGACTTTGGCGAGTGTCCGGCCCTCTTTGCGTTGGATTGAGGCGGCGACCACCTTCGCGCCCAGCCTGGCGAAGTGCCGGCTGCACGCCTCGCCGATTCCCGACGTGCCGCCCGTGACGATGATGACCTTGCTCTTCAGGCTCATGGCCAAATCTCTCCTCCGTTTTTTCGCCCCCACCGAGCTTGCCTCGGTGGGGCGAGGATTGGAGGCTACGAAGCCGTCCCCTCACCCCCCATCCCCCTCTCCACAAAGTGGAGAGGGGGAGCAAGGGGGTGAGGCCGCGCCTGTAGCTGTCAATCCGTGCCTCCACCGACACAAGGTCGGTGGGGGGCAAGAGCTGCTCGGGCTCAGCGCCCGTAGCTGCCAATCCATTGCTCCACCGAGACAAGCTCGGTGGGGGCAGAGGCCCATGCCGTTGAGGCCCGGCAGTCAATCGAACTGCATAAACTCAAAGACCGCGCCGTCCTTGAGGATGAAGACCACCTGGAGGCCAGGCATGGGCTGGAAGGGGCCGAGGATGACCTTCTGGCCCCTGATCTCGCGCTTGAGGCTGTCGGTCTTGAAGGCGATGTGGCCCATGTCGCGGACCGGGCCTTTGACCGGGGAGTCGGGCTCGTAGCGAAGGAACTCGACGCGATAGGGGTGGGCGTCGGGGCTTGTCACCCAGACCTTTGTGTCAGGGACGTAGACCTCGCCCGGCTGCTTCTGGTCGGTGGGCAGGCCGAAGTGGTGGAACTGGCGCATGACACACCTCCTGGGCACAGTTGTGGGCGGGGGCTCCGTCCCCCGCGAGGAACAGGGAAAGACGCGGGGCACAGAGGCCCCGCCCACAGGTTACCGCCCCGCTCATAGGCTGGCCCGGGCCTCGATGGCGCGGTCGGCCATGCGGAAGAAGTCGTTCTCCGGCGCGTAGCCGAGCACGGAGCGCGCCCTGGTGATGTTGATCTCGAACGAATGGTAGTTGGGGCAGCGTAGCTCGATGGTCGGGATGCCCATCTTGGCCGACAGGTAGCCCGCGGCCACGCGGTAGTCGAAGGGCGCGGGGCCGGCGATGTTGAACGCCTGGCCGAGCGCCGACGCGTTGCCCAGTATCCTGTCGAACGCCTGCATCACGTCGTCCACGTGCACGATGTGGCGGCGGAAGGGCACACCCTGCGCGTCCACTAGGATGGGGATGCGCTCCCGCCCGGCCCTCACCAGGGCAAGCACGTCCTCGCCAACCTCCCCGAAGCCGTGCCCCTTCTCGGCGGGGTTCACGTTCCGTAGCAGCGAGAAGTGGTTCAACAGGTCCTCACCCTCGAAGACCCACGACGACCGCAGGATCGAGTAGGGTACGCCGTACTGGGCGCCGTACTGTTCGGTCATGACCTCCTCGACGACCTTCGAGAAGGCATAGTAGCCAGGATAGGCAACCCGCGGGTGGTTCTCGTCAATCGGGATGGGCTGCGGGTAGAACCAGATTCCCATCGCGGCGTCGCCGCCGAAGAGGATGAACTGGCGGATGGGCTGGCGGCGGCAGGCATCGAGGACGTGGAACGTCCCGCGAATGCTCACGTCGAAGAACGTGGCCGGGTCTTCCTTCGTCGTGGCGAGCTGCACGACCGCCTCGGCGCCCTTCACCACCTCGGCAACCGCGTCGGGGTCGGTCACGCTCCCGCGAACGCACGTGACCCCCTCGCCCTCGACTGGGCGGTTGTGGACGAGCGCGCGGACGCGAAGCCCGCGCCGCGCCAGCACCCGCAGCACGTGCCTCCCGATCTTCCCGCTTGCGCCGAACACCGCAACCGTGGCCAGTTCCATCGCGTTCGCCCTTTCCCGCAACTGCCCGACCTGCATTGTAGTCTCCCCCGCGCGCTTGTCAAGCGCCCTCCTTGATCTGAGCCGAGCGTTCCGGTAAGCTACTGGGCGTTCCTTGAAGCACCGAGCCCATGAGGAAAGGAGAGCGGCAATGCGAGCGAGGTGGATGGCGGTGTCGCTTGTCGCCGGACTGGCAGCGGGCACAGCCCTTGCCGGCGAGGCCGAGGGCAAGCTCAAGGTGCTCGTCGTCTGGGGCGGGCACGGCTTCACCCGCGACCCCTTCTTCCAGATGTTCAAGGACAACGCGGACATAGCCTATACCGAGGTGAAGCACAACAAGACCTCAGAGGTCTACGAACGCGATGACCTGTTGACCTCCAACGTGGTGGTGCTCTACGACTTCTGGCAGAACATCACCGAGGAGCAGAAGAAGGGGTTCCTGTCGCTCTTCGAGAAGGGCGTTGGCCTCGTCGTCCTCCACCACGCCCTGGCCACCTACCAGGCCTGGCCGGAGTTCGAGAAGGCCGTCGGCGGCAAGTTCCTCCTCGCCCCGGAGAAGAAGGACGGCGTCGTGGTCACGCCTGGCTCAGGCACCGGCACTGGCCCTCTCAACATCCACGTCTGCTCGAAAGACCACCCCATCACGAAGGATATGGAGGACTTCAAGCTCCAGGACGAGTATTACAACAAGTGCCGCGTCAGCCCCGAGGTCACGGTGCTGCTGACGACCGACTGCCCTGGGAACCAGAAGGAGGTGGCCTGGTGCCGCGAGCAGGGCAAGAGCCGCGTCGTCTACATCATGAGCGGCCACGACCAGCGGGTCTACAACGACCCCAACTACCGCAAGGTCCTCGCCAACGCCATCAAGTGGGCGGCGAGAAGGTGAGAAACGGTGTTCGGCCATCGGTGTTCGGTGCTCGGGTACTGAAACAAAGGAGTGATTGAATGGTTCGAGGTTTGGGCTTGGCGTGCGCGTTGGTCGTGACACAGTTGGCGGCGTTTGGGGCGGATTGGCCGCACTTCCGCGGCCCGAACTCCGATGGCATCTGCACGGAGACCGGCCTGCTCAAGGAGTGGCCGGCCGAGGGGCCGAAGCTGCTCTGGACGGCGACGGGCTTCGGGCGCGGGTACTCGAGCACCAGCATCGTGGCCGGCAGGCTCTACACGATGGGCGACATCCGCGGCGACGACGGCACCGAGGCGGGCCACATCATCGCCCTCGACCTTGCGACGCAGAAGATTCTCTGGAAGACAAGAGTGAGCGCCCCGCACCCCGACGGCGGCCCGCGCTGCACGCCGACCTTCGATGGTGGCCTCCTCTACGCCCTCAGCCCCCACGGCGACCTCGCCTGCGTCCAGGCCGCCGACGGCAAGGAGGTCTGGCGCAAGGACTTCGCCAGGGACTTCGGCGGCAAGATGATGTCGCAATGGAGGTTCAGCGAATCGCCGCTGGTGGATGGCGACAACCTCATCTGCACCCCCGGCGGCCCGGACGCCGTGATGGTTGCCCTCAACAAGAAGACGGGGGAGTCGGTGTGGAAGTGCGCCATGCCCAACATCGGCGGGAAGGGCAACCCCGGCGCGGGCTACTCCTCCATCGTCATCGGCAACGGCGCGGGCGTGAAGCAGTACGTCCAGACCATTGGCAAGGGCTGCATCGGCGTCGCCGCCAAGGACGGCAAGTTCCTCTGGGGCTACAACAAGATCGCCAACGGCGTCGCCAACATCCCAACTCCCGTCGTTGACGGCGACTATGTCTTCTGCTCGACCGCCTACAAGACGGGTGCCGCCCTCTTGAAGCTCTTGGCCACGGGCGATGGCGGCGTCAAGGCCGAGGAAGTCTACTTCATTGACTTCGAGAAGTTCCAGAACCACCACGGCGGCATGGTGAAGGTGGGCGACCACATCTACGGCGGCAGCGGCCAGAACGC
>VGYV01000399.1 GCA_016872855.1 Planctomycetota bacterium | reverse complement strand
ATCGGGCGGGAGTATCTCGACGGGGCCGGTCTCCTGGAGGTCCATGGCGAACACGACGGCGCCGAACTTGTGGGCGCCCCAGTCGGTCATGCCGCCGCCCGAGTAGTCCTTCCAGGCTCGGAAGCCGAGGCGTCCCTTGTTGAAGGGCGCCCAGGGGGCGGGGCCGAGCCAGAGGTCCCAGTCGAGGCCGGGCGGCACCGGCTCGGGCGGCAGGTCGCACTCGCGGGAGGGTCCGCCGACGCTGACGAATGCCTCCTTGACCTTGCCGATGGCTCCGCTGCGGATGTAGCGGGCGAGCGCCCCGTAGTCGCCCAGCACGCGCTGGCTGCCGCCGGAGAAGACGCGGCCGTAGCGGCGAGCCGTTTCCACCATGATCCGCCCCTCGCGGATGGTCAGCGTCTCAGGCTTCTCGCAGAACACGTCCTTCCCCGCCTTCATGGCCTCGCAGGCGATGATGGCGTGCCAGTGGTCAGGCGTGCCGATCACCACGGTGTCAATGTTGGGCCGCGACGTGATCTCGCGGAAGTCGTTGATGGCGAGGCAATCGGTGTTTCCGTACTTCTGATCCACGGAGCGCTTTGCGGCCTCGCGCTTGGCGAGGACGACGTCGCAGACGGCGAGCATCTGGATCTGGCCGAAGTTGAGGAAGCCGCGGGTGTTGCCGCTCCCGCGCCCTCCGAGGCCGACTGAGCCCATGGTGATGCGGTCGCTGGCGGGCGCTCGCCCCTCGGCCCCGAGGGCCGTGGAGGTGAGAAAGTACGGCGCGCCCAGGGCGACGGCTCCCAGGAACTCGCGCCGGCTGGCTGCTCGCGTGGCCTCGGTCATTACGGCCTCCTTTGCGCTACTCAGTTCTGAGTGACAGGCGGTGGTCCTGGATGCTGGGGTCGCCTGGGGTCTTGAGGTGGAACGTGCCGACAGCGCCGGCAGGGATGACCCGCGGCTCGGTGTAGGTGGAGTCGGTCTTGACGGCCTTGCCCGCCTTGTCGAGGAACTCGGCCTGGACGACGACGAAGACGAGGGGCTTGCCGCTCTTGTTCTCGACCTCGCCCGTGATGGTGATGGTGTCGGCCCCCATCGAGACCTTCTGGCTGCGGATGACCGCGATGCTGGCGGGGACGGGTGTGCCCTTCTCCGCGGGCGCGGGGGTTGGCGGCCCCGCGGCGGGGCGGGCCTCGAGGGCGTCGGTGCGGCCCGTCAGAGCGGCCACCTCCTTGCGCAGGAGTTCCAGGGCGCCCTCGAGCGTCTTCACCCGAAGCTCGAGCAGGTCGGCCTTGACCCGCAAGGCGCGCTCGTGGTCCTCGAGGCCGGCGATCCGCCGGTCCGTCGGCTTCAAGGAGCGCTCAATGGCCTTGAGCCGCCGGTCTATGTCGGCCATCTCCTTCGTCAGCTCCTCCGGAGTCCAGCGCCGCTCCTCCTGCGCCTGGGCGAGGGCACCCAAGCCCATGGCGACCGGCACAACACATGGGGTCCACCAGCGCATGGTCAACTCCTCGACATCAGTAATCCCCGCGTAGGTCCACTGGGCATGGGGCTGCGGTGTCCGCGGGCGGGCCGCCGGCGGCGTAGTCACGCTGCCAGCCCTCGGGGATGCGGACCCGCCCGAAGCTGGCCTTGCTGAGGCCGTAGCGTTGGAACCAGGGGGTGGCGCGCTCCTTCACGAGGTCGCCAATGGCCGTGAGGCGGCGCAGGCCCTCGGAGCGCAGGAACGCGAGGCGCGCCGCCGCGTCGTCGTGGTCGAAGTACTCCTTCCAGAAGGCGCGGCCGCCCAGGATGCCGCTCGCGCCGTGCTGGAGGGCCATGGCCACCTGCCTCTCGTAGTCGGCGTAGTCCACGCCCGCGCTCAGGAGCACCCAGGGCCGGGCCGAGGCGCGGTTCAGGGCATCCAGGTTGACCGCGAGCTGGGCCTCGCTCTCGCGCCCCAGGGTGCCGGGGAACTCGGCCTTGTAAACGTCGCACAGGCCGCTGAGGTGCCGGGCCGAGTCCACCACCGTCGTCGCCTTGCGGTCGAGGTAGGAGGGCGACGCCTTCTCCTCGCCGGCGAGGGGGTAGCTGAGGGTTTCGAGGAGCAACACGATGTCGTGCTGGTCGCACTCGCGGGCGACCTGCTCGACGAGCGCGCGCTGGGCCGCGGCGCTCTCGGTGTGCGTCGGCTCGTAGAAGACCAGCAGCTTCACCGCGTTGGCGCCCAGGCGCTTGATCTTGGCCACGCTCCAACCCGGCTCGATAGCCTGGAGCTTGCCGCTGCCGTCGGTGGTCGAGGTTGTGCCTGACTGCTCGAGGCGGACGATGAGGCCCGCTCGCGGCGGGAACTTCATCGCGCACACCGCGTGCCAGACCCCATAGTTCGAGTCGAGCAGCACGGCGCTGGCCTTCTTGCCGAGCACGGCCGTCAGGTCCAACTTCGCGCGCACGATCTCCTCATACGTCGGCTCGCGCTCCTCGCCCTGCTGCTTCAGGGCCGTCTTGGCCATCTTGACGATCGAGTTATTCTGGTCGAGGGCCAGCATCGTGAACGTGCCGTTGGGATTCGTGATGCGCTGCATGCCCAACAGCTTCCCCGGCGCCATCGCCGTGACTTCGAGGGCATTCCGCCTTGGCATAGCTCGCCTTCCTCTGCTCCCGGGAGCACACGCCGCCGCCCCCCCACCCCGGCAATATACCCCGATCCCCCGGTGAAAGCAAGGGCGGGGCCACCGCGCGTGCGCCCCGTGCCTCCGCATTTGACGGCGACACTCCGCGTCGCCATAATCGGCGGCGCCCTGTGGCGCAAAGGAGCAAGGCATGAAGGTCTTCATCACGGTGGACCTCGAGGGGGTGTCGGGCTACGCGCGGTGGGACTCGGCGGACCGCGCGCGGGAACGCGAGTTGATCACGGACGACGCAAACGCGGCGGTGGCCGGCTGCTTCGACGCGGGCGCCGACGCAGTGGTCGTGGGCGAGGCGCACGGGAACATGCGCAACCTGCTCCCCGAACGCCTCGACCCCCGGGCGCGTTTCGTCTCGGGCGAGCCCAAGGCGCTGAACCACATGGCCGGCCTCGACAGCTCGTGCGATGCCGCGATGCTGGTCGGCTACCACGCCAAGGCCGGCACGCTCAACGCCGTGATGTGTCACACGTACTCGCTGAGCGTCCTCTCGCTGCGGTTCAACGGCATCGAGGTGGGCGAGCTGGGCACCGACGCGGCCATCGCCGGCCGCTTCGGCGTGCCCGTGGTGCTAATGGCGGGCGACGAGGCGGCGTGCCGCGAGGCCCGCGGCCTCCTCGGCGATGGCGTGCAGACGGTGGCGGTGAAGAAGGGCCTGGGCCGCTTCGTCGCCGAGATGCTGCCCCTCGAGGCAGCTCGGGCCGCCATCCGCGCGGGCGCCGCCGCGGGGCTGCGGGGCCGCGCCGCCTGCAAGCCTTTCGTCATCCCCCCGCCTGTCCGCGTCGAGGTCACGTTCACCAGCCCCTCCCACGCCGACGCTCTGGCCGGCTTCCCCGGCTTGCGGCGGGTGGACGGCTGCACAGTGGCGCACGACGGCGCGGCGGACTTCGTCCAGGCCTACGGCTGGTTCGACGCCGCTCACTTCCTGGCCGGGGCGCGGGGCTAGCCGAAGCGGCATCCCAAATCCCAGATTACAGATTACAGATTACAGATTGAAGCCAGAGAGAGGAGCAGACTGAATGAGTGCGAGAGGAGTTGCCGTCCTGGCGATGGCGGTGGGGCTTGCGGCCGGGGCCGCAGAGCCCAAGCTCGACGAGGCGATCAAGGCGCTGAAGATCCCGCCCGAATGGTTCGACGAGGTGAAGAGCGACTACAACACCCAAACGCCCTGGAAGGACGCCCGCCTCCACATCCGCAAGCTCCTCGGCGAGGGCAAGCTCCGCGAGGCCGTCAAGCTCACCTACATCTACCACGTCGTCCAGAAGAATGGCTCGGCCGACGGCCACGAATACCCCATGTACCTCTTCCTTGGCGGCGAGTATGTGTGGGCAACCAAGGTCTATGCCGAACGCCTCGCCCCCAAGCCGAAGGGCGCGACCTTCGACTACAACGCCCTCGCCTCCCTCTACTCCCGCTTCGGCGAGCACGCAAAGGCCGTCCAGACCCTTCAGGATGCCCTGGCCCACCTGCCCGACCCGCCCTGGCAGATCAACGGCCGGGCCACCGTGACCGACAAGCTGGGCGACGTCTACGCCGCTATGGGCGACCTGGACAAGGCCCGCGAGCACTACGCCGAGGCCATCCGCCTCTTCCCAACCTCCAACCAGCCCTACGGCCGCCACCTCCTCCACCGCCACGCCGCCAAGACCCAGACCAAGCTCGACCTCCTCAACCGCGCCGCACTCGACATCACGAAGCTCAAGGACGGCACCTACCGCGGCGCCGGCGTCGGCTACGTCGAGGAGATCACCGCCACCGTCGCCGTCAAGGGCGGGAAGATCACCGACATCCGCCTCCAGCACAAGGAGAAGATCGACATGGGCGCCACCACCTCGGTGCCCAAGCAAATCATCGAGCGCCAGAGCCTGGCCGTGGACGCCGTCACCGGCGCCACCGTCACCGTCCAAGCCATCGTCCAAGCCGTCTACGAGGCCCTGCGAAAGGCAGGGACGAAATGAGGCGGGCGCAACTTGCTTGACGCCGCGGGGCGAGGAAGCTAGAATGCGGTGAGTGCCCGACCCAGAGCAAGGTCAATACTGCGATGAGCGCAAGCCCCACAATCCGTCCGTACCGGATTCCCAAGCAGGGTGGGAATGGCGACGGGCAGGCAGAGCCGAGTCCGTTCAACCATCGTCGCTTGATCGCCCGCGCGAGCGTCCGCCGCGGCAAGATGATCGCGTTCGGTTATTACGGCGGCAAGTTCTCGCACCTGGATTTCATCCTGCCGCTGCTTCCGACGCGCTATGCCCACTTCTGCGAGCCGTTCGGCGGCTCCGCCGCCGTGCTGATCAACCGCCCCCCCGCGCCTGCCGAAACCTACAACGACCTGGACTCCGAGGTGGTGAACTTCTTCCGGTGCATTCGGGATGAGGGCGACGAGTTGGTCCGGCTGATCAGCCTCACCCCCTTCTCCCGCGAGGAACTGGTCAAGGCATGCACCCCGGAGCCGGGGCTGACCCCATTGGAGCGGGCACGCAGGTTCTTCGTGCGGGCGCGGCAGACGCGCACGGGGTTGGCTCAGACCAGTTCGGAGGGACGTTGGGCGCATTGCGTCCTGACCTCCCGCGCCGGGATGGCAGGAGCCGTCTCGCGGTGGCTCGGCAGCATTGACGGCCTGCCGGAGATCGTTCAACGCCTCCAGCGGGTTCAGATCGAGAACGCGCCGGCGATCGAGGTTATCCGCCGCTACGATTCGCCCGACACGCTCTTTTACTGCGATCCGCCCTACCCTCACGAGGCGCGTGGCGACGTGAAGTCCTACGGGTTCGAGATGACCGACCGCGAGCATGCGGAATTGGCGGAGGTGCTGCGCGCGGTGCGCGGGGCTGTGGCCGTGTCGGGCTACCGCTGCCCGTTGATGGACCGCCTGTACGAAGGCTGGCGGCGCGTGGATGCGGCCACCCGGCTCTGCAATTCCTCGAAGGGGGAGCGCACCGAGTCGGTCTGGCTCAACTACGACCCCCACGCCTATTCAACAGCGGCGGCCGCCGAGAAGGCCGACGCCTCATGCCTATTCGAAAGAAGAGCCCGCTACAAGGTGCGCAAGCGTGCCAAGAAGAGCTGACGGGGACGCTACTCTCGACCACTCTCGCGCCGCAGCGATCCTGCGAGAGCACTGGCAGACCGTGATGGCAGCCGCCGCGCTCAAGCCCGATAGCGATCCGATAGCCGAGCCCACCCTGCAAGAGGCGATCCGCTCGTGCGTCAACCATGACCAAGTGGCTTACCGCTTCTGCCTGCCGACCCAACTCCTCGGGAAGCTCACGAACCCATCGCTTGATTGCCTGCGCCTTCAGAAGAAGAAAGGTGACCCATCCGACGTGAGGGGCTGGGACGCCCGCAGCCTGGCCGGCAAAGTGATCGCCCGCTTCAACCAGGAGCAGGAGAGCGTCCTCGGCACGTCGAGCGACCCCTATGTCGGGAACCCAATGCGGATTCCCCGCATGGTGCGCGACGACCCGAGCAAGAAGGACATTGCTGGGTGGAACACCCTGATCGATGTGCTGGAGCAGGTAGAATCCCGGAGTGATCCTGGTTTCACCATCGCGGTCTTCCGGCAAGTGTTGTTGGAGATGCTCCGCCGCCAGCAATCCCTGCGCTTCGACTACGAGTTGCCGAAGGAGGTCGGGCTCAACAGCGTGCTGGCTATCGCTCAGAAGTTCCTCGAGGAGAGATCGGGGGGCGATCGGGCTCTGGCGCTCTGCGGCGCGCTGTTCGATGCCATTGGCATTCACTTCGGCCTCTTCGCCAGGGTCAACCGCGCCCGCATCAACGCCAGTAACGGAGCCATCCGCCAAGCTGCCGACCTCGAATGCCTGAACCGCGACGGCAAGGTGGTCCTCGCCGTCGAGGTGAAGGACCGCACACTCACAGTGGCGGATGTCGAGGGAACCCTCCGCAAGTCGCGCATCCGAGCGGTCAAGGATGTCTTCTTCACCTTCACCGCGGTCAAGTACGCGGAGCAGAAGGCCCTTGATCAGCGAGTTGCCGAGGCACTCAGTGTGGGCGTGAACGTCTACCTCTTCGATTTCTTCGACCTCGCCCGAAGCGTTCTCGCGCTCGGGGGCGAGCCCCTCCGGGTCACTTTCCTCCAGAAAGTCGGCGAGCACCTCGACACGTGGAACACCCAGCCTCGACACAGAAAGGCATGGCAGAAGGCCCTCAAGACGCCATAGCCACGCCTTCGGGCCGCACGCGTGAGGCGGTTGCGATGTCGTCTTGAACAGGGCTGGATGGGAGCGGCCGCGGGCGGCGGAGAAGGCGCCCTCACCCGCCCGCCTTCGGCGCGCGACCTCTCCCCGAGGGAGAGGTGCCGCGGCACTTGACGACAGGCCGGCAAAGGTATACCATTCTGTGCGACAGGAGGCGGCCGGCCCTTCATCTCTTCAAGGCAGGGCAGACACAATGAACCGACGCAGCTTTCTTCGTAAGTCGGGGGTTGGCATGCTCGGCGCGGGGGCGCTCGTCGTCCCACGCTGGTCCCTCGCCGGGCCGCCCAGCGAACAGATCGTCACGGGCCACATCGGCGTCGGAGGGATGGGCAGCGGGCACGTCGGCTGGTTCCTCGGCTCCCCGCAAGCCCGCGTCATCGCCATCTGCGACGTGGACGAAGGGCACATGAAGGCCAACGTCAAGCGGGTCCACGACCACTACAAGAACACCGAGTGCACGGGCTATCGCGACTTCCGCCAGGTGCTCGACCGCACGGACATAGACGCCATCTCGACGGCTACGCCCGACCACTGGCGCGCCATGATCGCCACCCACGCATTCATGGCCGGCAAGGACGTCTACGCCGAGAAGCCCCTCTGCCACAACTACCTCGAAGCCCAGGCCATGCTCCGCCTCGGCACCCGCTACAAGCGCGTCTTCCAGCTCGGCACCCAAATCCACGCGGGGGACAACTACCACCGCGTCGTCGAACTCGTCCGCTCCGGCATCCTCGGCAAAATCCACACCCTCCGCGTCTGGAGCAGCGGCGGGGTTGGCCGCATTGACCCCACGCCGAATGCCCAGGTGCCGCCGCACCTCGACTATGACTTCTGGCTCGGCCCAGCCCCCTGGCGGCCATACGACCCCGGCCACGTCCACTTCCGCTTCCGCTCCTTCCTCGACTTCTCCTGCGGCCACTACGCCGACTTCTGGTGCCACATCTCCGACATCGGCTTCTGGGCCGCCGACATCAACACCACGCCCAAGACCATCACCGCACGCGGCGAGCTTCAGAAGCAGGGCATCGCCGACGC
>VGYV01000398.1 GCA_016872855.1 Planctomycetota bacterium | reverse complement strand
GCACCGGCAGCACGTCGTGCTGAGGCGACCTTCTCCGGCTCACCGCGTCTTCTCACGGCGACGCGCCGCGGCAGGTCCTGGACCTCCGTTGTCTGCATCCGCAGTTCCGGGTAAATCGACAGGCCGTTCAGGCAGTCTTCGCCCCAACGAGCCGAATCGCTGAAAGCTGCTCAGTGACGCGTGACGCGTGACGCGTGACGCGCGACGTGTGACCCGCAATGCGTGACACGCGGACCGAGAGCGCGCCCCCAGCATCTCCCAATCTGCAATCTGCAATCAGCAATCGGCAATCGGCTTCCCTCCTGGACCCCGACTTCCTCCGCAAGCTCGACCTGCTGGAAATCCTCTTCAAGCGCAACGTCGTGGGCCGCCGCGAGGGCGACCGCCCCGGCCGCCAGCGCGGCGGCCGCACCGAGTTCGCAGACCACCGCGAATACACCCCTGGCGACGACCTGCGCTACCTCGACTGGAACCTCTACGGCCGCACCGACCGCCTGTTCGTCAAGGAGTTCACGAAGCAGGAGGCGGCCCTGGTGTGCGTGCTCCTCGACGCCAGCGCCTCGATGGGCTTCGGCGACCCGCCGAAGCTCTTCCACGCGAAGCGCCTCGCCGCCGCCCTCGCCTACTTGGGGCTCATCGGCGGCAACGAGGCCCAGCTTGGCGCGTTCACCGGCCGCGACGTCGCCTGGTCACCCCGCCACGCCGGCCGCCCCGACATCCAGGGCATCGCGGGCTTCCTCGAACCCGTCGAGCCATCCGGCCCCACCGACCTCTTCGCCCCGCTCCGCGCATTCCGCGAGCGGGTCCACGAGCGCTCCCTCGTCATCCTCATCTCCGACCTCTTCGAGGAGGGCGGGGGGCAGCGCGGCCTGCGCCTCCTCGGCTCCCAGCGCTTCGACCTCAGCGTCCTACACGTCCTCTCCCCCCAGGAGCTGCGTCCGCCCGCCGTCGGCCCAGTGCTCCTCCGCGACGCCGAGTCAGGCGGCGGCGAGACCCTGACGGTGGACGTCGACGCCCTGCGCCTCTACGCCGATAGGCTGAACGCCTTTTGCGAGGGCTGGAGCGCCTTCTGCCAGCGGCACGACATCCGCTACGTCCAGACCTCCACCGCCACGCCCTTCGAGGAGTGTGTGCTCGGCTACCTCCGCCGCGGAGGGCTGGTGCGATGATTGCCGATTGCCGATTTCAGCCAATCCGCAATCCGCAATCCGCAATCTTCGGGAGGGCCTGGCCATGACCTGGCTCCACCCCCTCGGCCTCCTCGCCCTCCTCGCCGTGCCGGTGCTCATCGCTCTCAGCCTCTGGCGCTGGCGGCGCCGCGAGGTCGTGGTGTCGAGCCTGCTCCTGTGGCGCGACGTGGCGACGGCTTGGCGCCAGGCCCCCCACGCCCGGCGTCGCCGGCAGGCCGACCCCCTGCTTCTCCTGCGCGTGGCCGTGGCGCTCGCCCTCACTGCGGCGCTGTGCGGCCCCGTGTGGCTCAGCCCATCGCGCGCCACGCGCCGCCTGATCATCGTCCTCGACCGCTCGGCCAGCATGGCCGCCCTCCGCCCCGACGGGGCCACCCGGTGGCGCGCCTGCCGCGACGAGTTGCTCAAGCTCCTCGTCCGCCTCGACCCCGCCGACCGCGTCGAGGTCCTCGCCCTCCCGCCCCCCGGTGGCACGGCTGGCTTGCCCAGCCGTGGCCCCGCGCCGGCCACACAAGACACGGCTGGACAAGCCAGCCGTGCCACCGGGGCCGAGCTTGACCCCCGCGAGGCCGCCTCGGTCCTCCTGGGCATCGAGCCGTCCGAGGCCGCCTTGGTCCCCGAGGAGTTGGTTCGCGCGGCCACGGGGGCCGCGCGCAGCCGGCCCGAGGCCCGCGTGGTCGTGGCCACTGACGCGCCGCTCGCCGGCCTCCCCGCCGGCGTCGGCGTCCTCGCCACCGGTACCGCCCTCGGCAACCTCGGCGTCACCGCCTTCGCTGCACGCCCCCGGTCCGACGGCCGCACCGAGGTCCTCGTCGGCATCGCCAACGCCTCGGACCAGCCCGCCTCGGCGGCCGTGTTCCTCCTCGGCGACGGCCGCCCCCTCGCTCAACAGCGCACCACAGTGCCCGCCGGCGCGGCCCAGCCCGTCGTCTTCGACGCCGCGCTGGGCACCGTTGCCACGCTCGAGGCCTACCTCGGCGGCTCCGACGCCCTGGAGGCCGACGACCGCGCGTGGCTCGCCCGCGCCGCCTCCCGCCTCCGCGTCGCCTGGGTCGGCGACGAGAACTACTACCTGCGGCGCGCCCTGGCGGTTCAGGATGGCGTCGAGTTGGCGGACCTCTCCGAGCCACCGCCCGAGGCGGTGCCGCGCGGCTTCGACCTCGCTATCTACTACCACGCCGTGCCCCGCGGGAGCCCATTGCCGGCAATGGGCGCGGCGAGGGGCAACATTGTCGTCGTCGCCCCGGCGGCACCGGTGGGCGGGCTGCGGGTCGGGCCGCGCGCTGAGGCGGGGCCGGCCAATATCGTGGCCCGCCGCGACCCGCTCCTGGCCGTCGTGCAGCTTGAGGGCGTGGCCCTCGGCCCCGTGCCGAGGGTCGAGCCGCCTGCGGGCTTTCAGCCGCTCGTGACTGCGGGGGGCGTGCCCGTCCTCGGCCGCTGGCGCGAGGGCGGCGCCACTATCACCTATGTGGGCATTGACCCCGCGGCGAGCGACTGGCCCCTCCAGCCCTCCTTCCCCATCTTCTGGGCCAACGTTGTCGCCGCCGCCACCGGCCGCGCTCCCGAAGCCGCCACCCTCCAATGCGTCCGCCCAGGCGAATGGGTCCCCCTGCCCGGCGATGGCGAGTTCACAATCGAGGAGCCCGACGGCACCCGCCGCACCCTCGCCGGCGCCGCCTTCCGCCCCGAGCGCACCGGCCTCTACCGCATCCGCCGCGGGGGCGAGGCGCGAAGCATCGCCGTCAGCCTCCTCAGCGAGGGGGAAACCCTCGCCACAGGCTCCGAAGCCCGCCTGGCGTCGGACCTCCTCGCAGGCCCTGGCGAAGAGCCCGCCGGCCTCGCCATCGCGTGGCGCCTGGGCGACGGCCTGGCCCTCCTTGCCCTCGGCCTCGTCCTCCTCCACGGCGCCCTCGCAACACGGCGCGGCGGTTGACGAGGGCCTCATTGCGCGGCACACTCGAGCTTGCATCCGCCGCCCATATCCGTAGAATAAGGACCAGCGCACAACGTGCGAGGGGCCGAGCGAAGTCCGTCGAACCTAGGGCGAAGGAGACCGAGAAGTGGTCGTTGTAGACAGGGATGAGTGCACGGGCTGCGAGACCTGCGTCGAGACCTGCCCCGTCGAGGCCATCTCGATGAAGGACGACAAGGCGGAGATCGATCAGGATAAGTGCACGCAGTGCGAGACCTGTGTGCCCGAGTGCCCGGTCGAGGCCATCAAGGTTAAGTGATCCCACTCCCAAGGCTCCGGGCGCGCCCATCCGCTCCCGGAGCCTTTCCATGTCCGCACCCCGCCTCTCGTCTCGGCACCCGCCGGCGGCTCGGGCACGAGCGTTCCGTAGTTGTTCAACTACGGAACAGTGTCGCCCGCTCGGCTCGGCCCCCTCAGCCCGCTCTTGCCGATGCCTACCCCGCAGCATGTGTCTCAGTTCCTCTCGACCGCCGCGAGCGCGACGCGGGGTTGATCATAGTTGTTCAACTATGAAACAGTGTCCCCCTGAGGATGCAGGCGGGTTCCTGCGGTTTTCTCTGTGCCGCCGCGGCGGTGCGGCGCTCGCTTCCGCTTGCTCCCGCGCGCGGCTTCGGGTAACATGAGGGAAAGAACCGGGAGAGTCCCTTCCGCTGCCCGCGGTGAGCCGCTGTGTCCGCACCCGCTTCCTTTCGTGACCCAGCCGCGTTCGAGGCCGAGTTGCGCCGCCGCGTGCGCGGCGAGGTGGCGTTCGACGCCACGGCCCGCGCGCTCTACTCGACCGCCGCCTGCATCTACCGCGTGCCCCCGCTCGGCGTGGTCGCGCCGCTCGACGCCGACGACGTGCTGGCCACCGTGGCCCTCTGCCGCACCCACAACGTGCCCATCACCCCGCGCGGCGCAGGCTCGGGCCTCGCAGGCCAGGCACTCGGCGACGGCCTCATCCTCGACTTCACCGTCCACATGAACCGCCTCCTCAGCGTGGGCGACGGGCACGCCTGGGTGCAGCCGGGACTCGTCGCCGACGAGTTGAACGCCGCCCTCGCCCCCCGCGGCCTCTGGTTCGCCCCAGACCCGTCCAGCTCCGCCTACTGCTCGCTCGGCGGAATGATCGCCAACAACTCCGCAGGCTCCCACTCCGTGAGATACGGCGCGGTGATTGACCACGTGGAGGAGCTGGACGTGGCGCTGGCCGATGGCACAACGGCGCGCCTCCGCCCCTACGAGCTGGACGGCCCGGCCTGGCAGCGCCTCATCGCCCAGGAGACCCGCGAGGCACAGCTCCACCGCGACCTGCGCCTCATCGTCGAGCGCCACGCCGGCCTCATCCGCGAGCACCAGCCGCGCACAACCAAGAACTCGGCCGGCTACCGCCTCGAGCGCGTCATCGAGGGCGATATGCTCAACCTCAGCAAGCTCGTCTGCGGCTCCGAGGGCACGCTGGCAATCGTGCTCGCCGCCAAGCTGCGCCTCGTGCCGCTCCCGCGCGTCCGCCGCGAGGTGTTGCTCCACTTCCCCGACCTCGCGGCCGCGGGCCGCGCGACGCTGGAGATTCTCCCCTTCGGCCCCAGCGCCATCGAAATCCACGAGCGGAACGCCGTGGACGTGATTCGCGCCGGCCGCCCCGAGCTGGCCGACCTGTTGCCGCGCCCCAGCGAGAGCCAGCTCCACGTGGAGTTCGACGGCTCGATCGAGGCCGAGGCCGCCGATGCCCTCGCCCGCATGCGGCGACGGGTGTGCGACGAGCTCCACCTCGCCACCCGCTGCGTCGAGCCGGCCAGCGCCGAGGAGACGCGTCGGCTCTGGGCCATCCGCAAGGCCACCCTCCCCCTCCTCTACAACCAGCCAGGGCCGAAGCGCATCGTCTCCTTCATCGAGGACGTGACGGTTCCACCCGAGGAAATCCCAACGTTCATTGAGAAGCTCCAGGCCGTCTTCGCCCGCCACAGCCTCCAGGCCGCCATCTACGGCCACGCCGCCCAGGGCAACTTCCACGTCCGCCCCCTCCTCGACCTGCACGACCCCGCCGAGGTGGCCAAGATGCGTGCCGTGGCCGACGAGGTGTTCGCCCTCACCATCGCCCTCGGCGGCACCACCAGCGGCGAGCACGGCGACGGCATCGCCCGCACCGAGACCCTTCAGAAGCTCTACGGCCCGCTCACCCTCCTCTTCGGCGCCGTCAAGCGCACCTTCGACCCGGAGAACCTCCTCAACCCCGGCAAGAAGGTGCCCGACCCCCGACGCGACTTCTCGCTCACCACCCACCTGCGCTTCGACGAAAAAGGGGACATTCTGCTTTTTTCTACCCAGAATGCAGAATTCCACGTTTCTCCCGCCCGGAGCCACGAGAAACGGCGAATCCCACTTCCTCCTGCCAAAAAAGTAGAATGTCCCCTTTTTCTCGCCTGGGGCCAGGGCGGCGCCGCGGCCGAGGCCGAGCGCTGCCACGGCTGCGCCACCTGCCGCACACTGCCGGCCGCAGTCACCCGCATGTGCCCCGCCTTCAAGGCCATCGGCACCGAAGAGGCATCGCCACGGGCCAAGGCCAACCTCCTCCGCGAGATCGCCGCGGGCCGTCTGGCGGGCGACGACGCGGTCCGCGCCCTCGACCGCGTGGCCGACCTGTGTCTCCTCTGCGAGTCGTGCAGGGTGGACTGCCCGTCGGAAGTCAATGTGCCCAAGCTCATGCTCGAGGCCAAGGCCCGCGTGGCTTCGGAGGCCCCCCGCAAGCGAAACCGCCTCTTCGTACGCCTCGACGCCCTCAGCCGCCTGGCCGTCCCCATCGCCCCGCTGGTCAACGCGGCGAACGGCCTGCGCCCTGCCCGCTGGCTGATGGAGAAGCTCCTCGGCCTCGACCGCCGCGCCCCCGTCCCCCCCGTCGCCCGCCGCCCCCTCCGCCGGAGAATTGCAGATTGCAGATTGCAGATTGCAGATTTGGGGCCAAGACCGGCGTCGGCTTCCTCCGCCCAATCTGAAATCTGCAATCTGAAATCTGAAATCGTCTACTTCCCGGACACCTTCGCCGAGCTTAGCGACCCCACGATCGGCGAGTCCCTCATCCGCCTCCTCGCCGCCGCGGGCATCCGCACCATCGTCCCGCCCGTCAAGGGCTGCGGCATCCTCGCCATGTGCTGCGGCGACGTCGCCGCCGCGCAGAAAACCATCCGCCACAACCTCGCCGCACTCCGTGACTACGCTCGCGACAGCCTCGACATCCTCCTCACGGAGCCGACGGCCCTCCTCTGCCTCCGCGAGACCTATGCCGACTTCGTACCCGACGACCTGGCGAAAGCCGTCGCCGCCCGCGCCCGCGACGCCCTGGACTACCTCCTCGCCCTCCGCCGCGACGACTGCCTCAAGCTGGACCTCCGCGACCTTCCCCTCACCCTTGCCCATCACGTCCCGTGCCACGCCCGAGCCTTGGCGCGCACAGCCGCGGGCGGCTGTGCCACACAGCTCCTCGCCGACATCCCGAAGCTGAGGATTGTGCCCCTCAACGAAGGCTGCTGCGGCCTCGCTGGCTCGGCCGGCATGCGCCGCGAGAAGCACGACCTCTCGATGCGCATCGGCGCCCGCCTGTTCGACAAGATTCGGGCCGACGGCATAGACGGCTCACTCACCGAGTGCTCCGCCTGCCGCATGCAGCTCGCCCACGGGAGCGGCAAGCCCTCTTACCACCCCCTCCACCTCCTCGCCCGCGCCGCCTTCGGCACCCCCTTGCCCTCCGCCTGAACAGTCTCGGGAACTCAGAGTTTCCGAGACTGGACGGGACTCCCTACTGCCGGTAGAAATCGATCCACCGTAGCGTGACCACCTTCACCTGGTCCCCCAGCAGGCCCTTCGGGAGCCTCATCTCGAACCAGCCGCCGTCGCGGGGCAACCCCTTGATGGGCTTGCCGTCGAGGCCGAACACCTGAATGTCCATCCAGTAGGGGCTGTCCTTGTCCACCTTCAAGCCCTCGTCGCCCTCCTTCGACACGCGGTACAGCCTTGTCCCGCCCGTGTAACTCGGCAACGACGTTGACAGCCTCAGGTCCCCGGCGGCGATGTTCAGCGCCTCCAGCCCGCGGAGGTGGAGCCGCAGGATCAGCTCGTCGGGCCAACGCTCGGCCTTACGCTCGACAGTCGCGCGGCCAATGCCGCTCTTGCTGGTGACGGAGAGAATGGCCTTGCCGCCCTCCACAGTCACCTTGACGGCGTCGCCCTCCTTCTCGCACTTGGCCTCCAGCGCTCCTGCCTCATTCGCCTTCTGCGGGGCAGGCTCTGCGGCCAGTGCGACAGCGGCGGCGGCCAGAAGCGCCGCAAAGGGCAGGAACGATGTGGCGCGCATGCGGCTCTCCTCTAGCACTACAACGCTACTTTTCACGGAGGCAGCCTCAATTCACTGTCATTCTGAGCGTAGGCCGCCTCTTGGCGGCCGAAGTCGAAGAATCTCTCTTGGCTTGCCTTCGGGCACCGAAGCTGGCCTTCTGCCGAAGGCTCGACCCAAAGAGAGATTCTTCGCTCCGCCCGCCCTTTCTGTGAATAGGGCGGGCTCCGCTCAGAATGACACGCTATTGTGGCTTATCTGCTGTGCTGACAAGCACTTGGCTCCTTTGAGCGAAGGGAAAGTAGCGTTGTAGTGCTAACCCGCATTTCTCACCAGCGGGGCCAGCTCCGCAGGAGCGATAGGGTTTAGCCGGCGGCGTAAGCCGCCGGAAGGGGGATGCCATGGGCGCAGCCCCGAAGGGGCGGAAGGGGCGCTCTGTCGTGCCG
>VGYV01000397.1 GCA_016872855.1 Planctomycetota bacterium | reverse complement strand
CGAGGCCGACCCCGCGGCGGTCGCGCCGCAGGAAATCATCGCCGCCCTGGAACGCGTCCAGGGCGAAGTGCTCCCCGACGAGGAGGGCGCCCAGGAGGGCAAGCGCCCCAGCCGCGACGACGAGGCGGGCCTCTGGTGGTTCGTGCTCCTGGCCGTGGCACTGCTCTCCGTGGGGGAGCTGGCGCTGGGAAACCGCACCGCCCGACATTAGGGCGGTGGGGCGAAGGTGCTGTCGGTTCGATCTGTCCGATCGGTCGGATCCGTCCGATCTGCCCTATTCGAGGCCGCGAAACATGAACGACTACGCTCGCGTGGCCAAACGGCTCAACACGGTTCGGAGGGCCTGGAAGCGCACGGCGGCGCTCTCAGGGCTGGCCATCGTGATGCTGGAGTCCACCGGCATCTTCACCGTGGCCATGCTGATTGACGTGCTTTACCGCCCGCGTCCGCCGGTGCGCGTGGGCATCTTCGCGCTGGCCGTGGCGGCGCTGGGCTACCTGGTGGCGCGGAACATCGTGGCGCCGCTGCTTCGGCGCATCGCCGACCGGCAACTGGCGCTGTACGTCGAGGAGCACGACCAGCGATTCGAGGGAGCGCTCGTCTCCGCCGCCGAGTTCCGCGACGGCCAGTTCCTCTCGGCCCAGGAGGCGGGCCTCGTCGAGGCCATCATCGCCTCGGCGGCCCAGCGGGCCGAGCGGCTCGACCTGCGGCGGGTGATTGACCTGAGCCGCCTCCGCAAGTACGGCCTCGCCGCGGCCGCCGTGCTCGTGGCCTACCTGGCCGCGGGCATCGGCTTCCCCTCGGCCGTCGGCCACCACGCGGTCCGCGTGCTCAGGCCGTGGGAGCCGACGCAGGAGGACCGCCCGGCCGTCGAGACGCCGCCAGAGGCCAAGCCGCCCATCGCGTTCGCCCTCTCGCGCCAGGACACGAGCCTGCTGCGCGGCACGCCCTTCGACCTGGAGGCCACGCTGTCCCGCGCGCCCGAGGCCCCCGTGTTCCTGCACTTCCGCTCGCTGGCCGCCGAGCAGGCCCAGACCCGCTGGCGCCACCTCCCGATGGCCGAGGTCGAGCGGCTCAACGGCTTCCGTATCGTCATCCCCGACGTGAACGAGGAGATGGAGTTCTTCGTCGCCGCCGGCGAGGACCGCTCGCCCACCCACCGCATCAGCGTCTACGACCCCCTCGCCATCGAGGGCGTCGAGGTCACTACCCGCTACCCCGACTACCTGAAGCTGCCCGACCACAAGGACGTGCAGGTGACGGGGGACGTTGCGGCGCCCGTCGGCTCGAAGGTCACTGTCCGCATCCTCACTAACCGCCCGCTGGCCGACGGCGCCCTCGAATGGGTTGGGAGTGCGGGCTTCAGCCCGTCTCCCGGCCCCAAAGAACGGCCTGAAGGCCGCACTACGAACGTGCAGCCCCTGGCCGTGGACCCGCAGCAGAAGACTTCCGCCTTCGCCTCCTTCGAGGTCACGAAGGACGCGGCCTACACCTTCCGCGTGCGCGACATCATGGGCCAGAAGGGCGAGAGCGCCGGCCCTGCCGCCGTGAAGGCCCTGCCCGACAAGCCGCCCACCATCGCCCTCACCCATCCGACCGAGACGGTGGACCTCAATCCCCTGGGCGAGATCATCGCCCTGGCCGACGCCGGCGACGACTTCGGGATCGAGGGTGTGGACTTCGTCTACATGCGCGCCAGCGAGGAGAACCCGAAGGAACTGCGCCTGCCGATGCACGTGGACGGCGGCACAGGCGTCCCGCCCGTGGTGGCGAAGGCCCTCCTCAACTTCCGCCTGGAGGACATCCGTCCGCCCGCTGCGCCCGAGGAAGTCATCGCTTACTACCTCGAATGCCGCGACCGCAAGGGGCAGAAGGCCGTCTCCGACATCTACTTCATCACCGTCGTCCACTACGAAACCTGGGCCACCTGGACCACCGAGCCGATGGAGGAGGGGCAGGAGGAGGTCCGCAGCCTCGAACCAATCTTCCGCGCCGCCTGGCACATCCACACTCAGAAGGACACGCTGCCGCCCAACGACTACAACCGCCAGAGCGAGGAGCTGGCCGCCACGATGGTGGACCCCCAGACCAACCAGCTCTACACCTACGCCAAGAGCCACGACCCGGCGAAGCAGGAGAACCTGCGCCGCGTCGCCGAATTCGTCGCCAAAGGCCACCAGGCCCTCCTCGCCCACGACACGGGGAAGGCGGTGGACGCCTTCCGCGTGGCGCTGGCCGAGATTGCGAAGATAGACGTGACGGAGGAGTTCGCCCAGGTGGTGCCCCAGGGCGCGGTGCCCACGTCGAGCGAGCCGCTGAAACAGCTCGCCCTCATCGAGGCGGAGCGGGTGAAGGCCGAGGCGGCCCAGATGCAGATGAACGGCCCTCCGCAGCAGAGCCAGGAGAGCCGCCGCGACCTGGCCCGTCAGGCCGAGCGCGTGGCCGCCGAAGCCCGCGACCTCGAGAAGAAGCAGGCGGAGGTCGTCCGCGAGGCCACCGACCAGGCCCAAGCCACCCAACCCAAAGAGGGCGAGCCCCAGCCCAAGGGGGCGGAGAACCAGGACGCCGGCGGCGCCCTCGCCGAGAAACAGGAGGGCGTCGCGCAGGAGACCCGCAAGGCGGGCCAGGAGGCGGCCCAGGACCCCGCCGCCCAGGCTGACCCCACGATAGCCGAGATGGCGCGCAAGCTCGGCCGCGCCGCCGCCGACATGCAGGCCGCGGCCCAGAAGATGCGCACAGGCCGCATCGAGCAGGCCGTGCCCGAGGCCGAGCGCGCCCGCCAGACCCTTCGGGAAATCCGCGACGCCGCCGAGCGTGTCTCCCAGACCAAGCTCGAACGCGCCCTCGACGAGGCGGAGGCCCGCCTCGAACGCCTCGTGGACCGCCAGAAGGAGACCCGCGCGGCCACCGAGGCCCTCGACCGCGCCGTGCCCAAGGGCAAGCAGCCCGACGCCGCCCAGCAGCGCGACCTCCGCGGCGCCGCCGCCGACCAGGTGCGCCTCAAGACCGAGCTGGGCGAGGTCGCCAAGAACGTCAAGGAACTCCGCGACTGGGCCGAGGGCGGCGCGCGGCCCGAGACGGCAAAGCACATCGAGCAGGCCAACCGCGAACTCGTCCGCGGCCGCGCCGACCAGCGGATGGCCAACGCCGTGGTCGAGCTGGCCGCCCAGCGCGCCGACAAGGCCGCCGGCGAGCAGAAGCAGGCCGAAGCAACCCTTCAGAAGGCCCTGGAGGGCGTCCGAGCCGCCAACGACAGCCTCGCCTCCGACATCGAATCCGAACTCCGCAGGGCCAAGAACGAGGCCCAGCGGATCGAGAAGAACCTGGAGAAGGCAGAGGGGCGGGAGGGCGAGGCTCCCGCCGAGCCGTCCGCCCGCGACGCCGAGCGCGCGGCCCAGGCCGCCTACGAGATCAAGCGGCTGGCCAAGCACCTCGAGAACCGCGACTTCGCCGAGCCGCAGGACACCCAGTTCCTCAAGCAATCGGCCCAGAACCCCCAGGCCCTCGGCCAGGGCCTCGCGAAGGACGACGAGAAGCGGGCCGAGGTCCTCCGCGTCGTCCGCCGCGTCCGCAACAAGCTCGAGGCCGAATACGAGGCCAAGCTGGAGGCCAAGAAGCTCTTCGCCGCTCAACGTGAGGAGTGTCCACCACAATACCGGGAGCTGGTCAACAAGTACTATGAGGCGCTCTCGGAAGCGAGAAAGTAGATACCCCGTCGCAGAGCGAAAGGGACGGGGTTCTGTGGGATGATGCTTCCCTCCCGAAGGGAGGGTAGTGGGTGGCCGGCGGCTTCAGCCGCCGGAGTCGGGCCCCGAATGGCGGCAAGTCCCGAAGGGACGGCAGAACGTGTGCACGGGCGCGGCTGCGGGGATGGCTCTGTCGTCCCTTCGGGACTTGCTAGAGGTGGCCCCGGTTCCGGCGGCTGAAGCCGCCGGCCACCCACTGCTGTCCCTTCGGGACACCGAAGGAGACTCACTCGAGCTTCGTTGTGCCCTTTTCTCTGCTGCGGTGTAGTAAGGGTTGGATCGGTAGTGAGCCCGTTTGAAGCGCTCTTCAAGTACCCGGCCCACGACTATGGCGCCGGCCGGCTGGTTTTCCTCAGCCGGATTCCGGGCGAGGTCCGGCTGCTCGTGCTGGCCGGCCTGATTGCGCTCGCGTGGGTGCTCTACCGCCGCGTCGCGGGACGGACGGCGAAGCGCGCGAACCGCGTGCTCTTTGGGTTTCGCGTCGTGGGCGTGGCGCTCCTGGTCTTCATGCTCGGGATTCCGGCGCTCCGCTTCCGCAGCCCCAGGCCAAGCGGGGTGTTCACCGCCGTGTTGCTCGACACCTCGCGCTCGATGTCCATCGAGGACGTTCCGACGGCGAAGGGGGGCAAGCAGAGCCGTCTGGCCGCCGCACAGAGCGTGCTCCTGGCCAGCGGCACGCTGAGCGACCCCGGGGTGCTTCTCGCGCTCGAACGCGGCTCGAACGTCCTGACCTATACTTTTGACGCCCAGGCGTCGCGGGTCACGGACGTGGAGCGGCTCAAGGCTCAGGGGCAGCAGACCAACCTGTTCCGCTCGATCCGCGACGTGGACTCCGATCTGCGCTCGGTGCCGCTCGCGGCCGTGGTGATGCTGACCGACGGCTGCCGCAATACGGGCGGCGAGCCCGAGGAGGCAGCCCGCCTGCTGGAGGCCCGCGGCACGCCCCTCTACGTCGTGGGCATCGGCAACCCGAACCCGCCGCGGGACTACGAGGTGATGCAGGTCTTCGCCCCTCGTCGCGTGCGGCGAAACACAGAGATCGAGGTCTACGCGACGATCCGCCACACGGACTTCTCGCAACCCTTCGAGATCCGCATCAGCCGCGGGGAAACGCCCCTCGTCTCCAGGAAGGTCGAGCCGACGGAAGGCACGGACCTCACGAGCCTTCGCATCGCTTTCACCCCCGACCATGACGGCACGGCGACCTACAAGCTCGCCGTCCCCGCCGCCGAGGGCGAGAGCATCACCGACAACAACGCCCGCGAGTTCGCCATCCACATCCAGGACGACCGCCTGCCCGTGCTCTACATCGAGGGCAGCCCGCGGCTCGAATACCGCTTCCTGCGCCGCGCGCTCTTCCGCGACCGCGACTTCCGCCTCGTCGGCCTCTTGCGCCTGGCGTCCGACCGCTTCTACGTCCAGGGCGCCAACGAGGCCGAGACGTCTCTCGAGAAGGGCTTCCCCGAGACCCGCGAGCAGCTCTTCCGCTTCGAGGCCGTCGTGCTCGGCGACATCGAGGCGAGCCATTTCACAGTGCCGCAGCTTGAGCTGCTGGAGAGCTTCGCGCGCGAGCGCGGCGGCGGCCTGCTGATGCTGGGCGGCGTGAACTCCTTCGGCCTCGGCAAGTACGCGGGCACGCCGGTGGGCAAGGCGCTGCCGCTCGACATCTCGCCCGCCGATGCCGCCTACTCGGACGAGCGCTACGCCGCCGCCGTGACGCCCGAGGGCCTCAAGCACCCCGTGATGCGCCTGTCGCCCGACCCCGACGCGAACCGCCGCTTGTGGGAGAAGGCGCCCCCGCTCATCGGCATCACGCCCGTCCGCGGCGTCAAGGCCGGCGCCCAGCTCCTCATCGCCAGCGAGAAGGAGGGCCGCCCCGTCCTCGCCGTCCAGAACTACGGCGCGGGCCGCGTCGCCGCCTTCACCTCCGGCGGCTCGTGGTACTGGCAGGTCTCGATGCCCGCCGACGACGAGTTCCACGAGAAGTTCTGGAAGCAACTCGTCCGCTGGCTCGCCGTGGGCGCCAAGGAGCAGCTCGCGGTGGAGACCGATGCCGACATCTACTCGCGCCGCAGCCCGGTGAACATCCGCGCCACCGTCCTCGGCAAGGACCTGCGACCCGTCAACGACGCCACCGCCATCGCCGCCGTCACCGACCCCTTCGGCAACACCGAGGACGTGCCGATGGACTGGGTGCTTACCCAGGAGGGCGTCTACCAGGCCCGCTACGTGCCGAGCGAGGAAGGCGAGTACCAGGTCGCCGTGCGCGTCGAGGGGTGGAAGGGCCGGTCTGCCGTGGGCGGGTTCCTCGTGAGCGAGCCGCTCGTCGAGTTCACCGATGCGGGGCTGAAAGAGCCGCTTCTCCGCCAGATGGCTGCGACGGCGAAGGGCCGTTACTTTGCCCTCTCTGAAGCGTCTGAGCTGCCCAAGGCGGTCGAGACGGCGGTCCGCGCCGCCCGCCTGGCCGGCGTCAAGCCCCACGACCAGGAGATTTGGGACGCCCCGTTCTTTTTCATCCTTCTCCTGTGTATAATGGGAGTTGAGTGGTTCGTCCGCCGCCGGAGCGGATTGGCCTGACCAATGGCCCGCGTGGATCGAGGAGCCACATGCGCAGGCTCAAGAAAGTAGTCCGAGTCCGCAAGCTCGGCGACCCTGCGCTGGAGCGAGAGGATCTCGAGTACTGGCTCTCCCGGCCTCCGGCAGAGCGCGTGGCCATGGTTGATGAACTCAGGCGGGAGTTCTATGGAGGTCCCCAACGACTACAGAGATCTGTTAGAGTTATTCAACGCCCACAGCGTTGAATACCTTGTGGTCGGTGCGTACGCCTTGGCATTCCACGGGGCGCCGCGATTCACTCGCGACATGGACCTTCTCGTGAGGCCGACCGCGGAGAACGCGGGGCGGGTGCTCGCCGCTCTGGCCGGGTTCGGCTTCCCGGATTCGGGGCTCGAGATCGCCGACTTCGACAGGCCCGACCAGGTGATCCAGCTCGGCTACGAGCCCGTTCGGATCGACATGATCACCTCCCTCTCGGGCGTGCCGTGGGAGGAGGCATGGAACGGCAGGGCAGCGGGAGAGTGCGGCGGCGTGCCGGTTCAGTACCTTGGCCGCGAGCAGTGCATCGCCAACAAGCGCGCGGCAGGGCGGCTGAAGGACCTGGCGGACGTCGAAGAGCTTGAGAGACTCCCGAAACCGGGCCGCAGGCGAAAGGGGCCAGGCAAGTGAGCGAGATCATCCGCAGGGAACGCGACCGGTACCTCGGCCGCGCGGCGGAGGAACTGGCCGGGGGCATCGAGACCGTCCAGCGGCTCTCGCGGCGGCGATTCCTGGCCACGGCGCTGGGCGGCGTGGCCGCGGGGCTGGCTGCGAAAGACGCCCTCGCCGACAAGGCGGTGACCACGGGGCAGTTCATCTTCCCCCGCCTCCAGTTCTCCGTCTACGACAACACGCCGGACATCTGGAACGTGCATCCCGTGGGCGACGTGAATCTGCGGCTGAAGCTGCGCGAGCTGACGAACATCAACGCGAGCCAGGAGCCGAAAGTCGTCCGCCTCGACGACTTCGACGACATGGTCCGCAACCCCTTCGTCTTCATGACCTCCGAGGGCTACTTCAAGCTCAACGAGAAGGAGGAGCGCAACCTCCGCGAGTTCCTCGAACGCGGCGGCTTCATCCTGGCCGACGACTGCGTCTACGCCGCCCGCGAGGACCGCTTCTTCCGCACCTACAACAAGCTGCTCGACAAGCTCTTCCCCGACAACCCGATGCGGAAAATCCCCTACGACCACGAGATTTTCCACATCTACTACCACTTCAAGGACGGCTGCCCCCACATGCAGGGCGTGCCCCACGGCGCCTACGGCCTCTTCGAGCGCGGCACGGGCCGCGTCATGACCATCAACTGCCCCGGCGACATCCATTGCGGCTGGGTCAACCGCTACTGGAGCGACGGCCGCAACCTCGAAGCGATCAAAATGGGCATCAACATCATCGTCTACTTCCTCAGCCATTGAAGACGCCCGGCAATGCGAAGTGCAGGATGCAAAGTGCAAGACGGGAAATGCGGGGCGGCGCGCCGCACGCTCGTGTCCCGTCTCTTGCCTTTCTGCCTTTTGCCTTTTGCCTTTTGCCTTTTGCACTTCCCGGCCTTCGCCGCCGAGCCCGCCTGCCACGCCCTCCTCGTG
>VGYV01000396.1 GCA_016872855.1 Planctomycetota bacterium | reverse complement strand
AGACCGCCGTGCGCATGCACAGGGCGCTGTGGGACCTCTCGCGCCTCAAGCTCCTCGACTGCCCCTGCCCAGGCTACTACGAGGAACTGAAGAAGGTGGCCGTCAGCGACGAGTTGAAAGCCATCGCCGACTCTTACGCCAAGGCCGCGAGCGCCGTCGAGCCGGCCTGCAAGGAGCTGATGCTCGACTCCGCGAAGCACTACATCGTGCTCAGGCGGCTCATGGCCGAGCGCGGCTGCAACGGCGTGACGGTGAACGGCCCGCTGTGCGTCGGCGCGGGCACGGGGGGCAACCTGCCCGCCTGCCTAGCCGTCTCGAAGCTGATGGACGAGGGTGTGCCCGCCGCCTGCCAGGGGAGCCACACCGCCGCCTGGTGCCAGCGCCTCGCCTTCTCGCTCTTCGGGCGGCCAGGCTTCATGGGCAACCTCACATTCGACACGGTCCACAACCACCTCATCCTCTCCCACTGCACGAGTTCGCTCAAGCTGGAGGGCTTTGACCAGGATTACCGCGCGCCCTTCCGCATCCGCAGCTTCCACGCCAATCGTGGCGTCAGCCTCCAGGTGAGCTGGCCCGTGGGCAAGGAGGCCACGGTCTTTGACCGCCTCTCGATGAAGGACGGTCAGCTCGTCGTGGCGTCGGCCAAGGTGGTCGCCGGCAACGACCAGATTCAGCAGCCGCCCTGCGGAGGGTGCCGCACCGTCGTCCAGTTCGCACTCGACTGGAAGGGCGACATCCTGGACCTCCACCCCAGCGACGACCTCCACGGCTCCGCCGTCCTCGGCGACTTCCGCCAGCCGCTATTGCTCTTCGCCAAACTCGCCGGCCTCACCCCCGTGGACATCGCCGGCAAACCGGCCGAGTGACCGTGGGGCGCGAGTGGGGGGAGTCCGCAACTGTGCCTCGCGCCTCAGGCCTCGCGGTCGGCGTCGGGCGGGGGCGGGCAGGTGGTGATCTCCTTGGCGGGCTTCTCGGCGAAGAGCTTGTAGAAGCAGAAGGCGTTGAGGGCAATGATGAGGGCCCAGGAGCCGAGGAAAACGGCCCAGCCTTCGGCGGTCATGGCTGGTCCTCCAATGGTTCCGTGCGGTCCCAGACGTCGCGGCGCTTGTGCCAGGCGACCTGGAGCCCGACAAAGAGGCCGAGCAGGAGCACAAGCAGCATGATGCGCGTGCCCAGGATGTAGGGCCGGTCGGGGTCGGCAACGTCCACCATCAGCACGACCTCGACGATCTTCGCCCGCCGAGGGCCGAAGTGCATGGGAAGGGCAGTCTCAAGGACCGCACGATTGAGCCACTGAATGTCCTCTTTCGACCACTTTGCCCGGTCGGTTCTCAGGAAGCGCTGTACGCTGCCGGGCAGCCTGATGTCCTCGAAGTGCGGCTGCTCAAACAGGTCGGGCTTCTCCAAGAGTTGGTTGAAGCCGGCGAGGATGGCGGACTTCTGCTCCCACTTGATCGGTGGGTCTTGGACCATCCTAGGCCCGCCGATCGTATCGTCCCACCTGCTCTTGTAGCCCTGGGCAACTTGGTTGACTGCGTCCTGGGCCTTCCCGGGGAGGAACTCGACCATCGGCGGGCCTTCGCGAAAGACCCTGGGACTGGAGGCGTACCACGCGCGAAGCTTCGCGCACAGGCCGCCCCAATCGGATACGTTGCCTGGTCGGAGGGTGGGGGGGCCGGTCTGGAGGAACCAGGCGGCGAGGATGACGAGGAGGAAGATGGGGGTGACGAACTTGATGACGTAGCGGTAAAGGCGGGGGACGCGGATGTCGGCTCCGTAGTGCATCTCGGTCCAGGCCTTGTCAATGCCGAAGAACCAGCCGAAGAGAATGGTCTCGATGGTGGCGAAGAGGACGAGGCAGAAGGTGCCGCCCCAGAAGTCGAGCTCGCCCAGGACGCCGTGGCCGTAGAAGAGGATGACTGGCTGGCAGAGGATGAAGGTGACGACGATGAAGAGGATTGCGGCCTTGCGTTTGGTGATGCCGAGTTCGTCCTTGAGGAAGGCCACGGCGGGCTGTGCGAGCGAGACGGAGGAGGTGATTCCGGCGAGGAAGAGGAGGAGGAACCAGAGGGCGCCGAAGAGGTTGCCGGTGGGGAGCGCGGCGCCGAAGAGGTTGAGGACGGGGAGGCGTTCGAAGATGAGGGGCATGGTGACGAAGCCGAGGTCGAAGGGGCTGCTCTTGGCGATGTCGGCCATCTCGGCCTGGCCGAAGAACAGGAAGGCGGCGGGGATGATGATGGTGCCGCCGAGGATGACCTCGGCCAGTTCGTTGGTGCTTGCGCCGGTGAGGCCGGAGAGGACGACGTCGTCGCGTCGGGAGAGGTAGCTGGCGTAGGTGAGGATGACGCCGATGCCGACGCTGAGGGTGAAGAAGATCTGGCCTGCGGCCTCGAGCCACACGTCGGGGTTCTTGAGGGCCGAGAAGTCAGGGTTCCACATGTAGCCCAGGCCGTTGAGGATGTTCTGGCCGGGGTTCGCGGGGTTGGGGGGGAGTGTGAGGACGCGGATGGCCAGGATGACGGCGATGGCGAAGAGGAGTGGCATGGCCCACTTGCAGAGCCACTCGATGCCCTTGGTGATGCCGCGGAAGAGGACCCAGCAGTTGGCGAGGAAGGTGGCGAGGAAGAAGGCGTATGCGACGGCGAGGCCGTGGAAGTGGGTCTGGTTAAGGCCCTGGTAGGACTGGAGGAAGCCCTTCATGGCGGCCTGGTCGGTGGCCTTGGCGTATTCGCCGAAGAGGGAGAAGAAGGCGTAGCCGAGGGTCCAGGACTCGATGTAGGTGTAGTAGATGAAGATGACGATGGGGCCGAAGATGCCGATGAGGCCGAAGTACTTGATGGCTCGGTGGCGCCAGAGGCGGTGGAACATGCCGGGGGCGGTGCGGTGGCCGAATGCGCCGCCGTAGCGGCCGGTGGTCCACTCGATCCACATCAGTGGGATTCCGAAGAGGACGAGGGCGACAAGGTAGGGAATCATGAAGGCCCCGCCGCCGTTGGCCGCGGCCTTGGCGGGGAAGCGGAGGAAGTTGCCGAGGCCCACGGCGCTGCCGGCGACGGCGAGGATGATGCCCAGCTTGCTCGACCACCTCTCGCGGGATTCGTCTGGCATCGCGGTGTCCTTCGGGCGAGGCATTCCACTCAGCGTCCTGGCTCGCATAGTATCCGCAAGAGGCGGGCACGTCAAGGGCCGTGGCTTCCCGGGTGCGTGGAATCTCCTATGCTCAGGGCAACTGTGCCACAAACCCGCAGAATCTTGTTTTTCTGCAAGAAATCCGGGAGCAAGAGAATCGAGGACGAGGACGACGACGAGGACGAGGACGATTCTTCGCTGCCGTCTGCCGTCTGCCATCTGCCGTCTGTCCTCTGTGGTTGCGGCTTGCCGCGATGGGTTCTCAGCCTCCGAAGGAGGCGGTGGAATGTAGCCCACGCCCTACGGGCGTTCGGGCCGCGCCCCTCTTGCCGTAGGAGATTTCACGCACCCGGCTTCCCTGTCGTCCTCGATCCCCTCGGCGCGGCGAGGGAAGAGTCGAGAACGAGGACGACGAACGAGGGACGAGGACGATTGCAGCAGAACGGCAGAGCACCAGAACCGGGGGCAGTATTCGGCACTGCCGCTTGACATGGCGTGGCTTTCAGTCATGCTTATATGTATGGAGAGCGTACAGCGTAGGGCAATCTGCCTGCTCGGCCTACTGGGTGTCGCCGCGATGGCGGGGACGCCGGTGCGCGCGGGGACGGGTCCCTCGATTCCGCGGGAGCGGATTCCGGCGGACGCGCCGCCCGACGTGCGGCGGCCGCTCGAGCAGCTCTACTCGCGCGACGCCGTGACGCGCGGCTACGGGGCCTTCGCCATCGGCCGGCTGGGCGACCGGGCCGAGGTGGCGGTGCCCTTCCTGATCGCGATGCTGGACGACGACGCGAAGCTGGAGTGGGAGGTGAAAGACCCGGAACCGCTGGACGCGATGGAGGAGAGGAGGCGGCGCGCCGTGGGCCTCTACGAGGGGCAACAGACCTCGCCAGGCCGCGAAGCGGCGCGTGCGCTGGCGATCTTGTGCGCGAAGGCCCCCCCAGCGCTCGTGGAGGCGCTGAAGAGCCCGGAGGCGGCGGTGCGGCGGAACGCGGCGGAGGCCCTGGGCGGCATCCGCGACAAGGTGGCCGTGGCGCCGCTCACCGCCCTGTTGCGCGACGAGGAGACGACGGTGCGCGAGCGCGCCGCCTACGCCCTCGGGCGCCTGCGCGACACGGGGGCGACCGAGGCCCTGATCGCGGCGATGAAGGACCCCGAGCGCTCCGTGCGCAAGCACGTGGTCATCGCACTGGGCGAGATCAAGGACCCGCGCGCGCTCGACACGCTGCTGGCCGGGCTGCTCGACGCGCTGGAGGTGAGCGCGGCAGCGGAGCAGGTGCTCCTGGAGACGCGCGACCTGCGCGCGGTCGAGCCGCTCATCGTGTCGTTGCGCCACCGCAAGGCCGAGGTGCGGCGCCTCTCGGCCCGGCTCCTGGCCGCCATCGGCGACCCCCGGGCCTTCCGGCCCCTCATCATCGCCCTGAAGGACAAGGCATCCGACGTGCAGTTCGAGGCCGCAGCGGCCCTGCGGAAGATGTCGGGCCAGGACTTCGGGACCGACCACGACAGGTGGCAGCGCTGGTACGAGCTGGACCTCGCGGGCAAGGAGATCGAGGAGAAGGTGCCCGACGTCCACGGCTACATCGGCTACCTCCACAACCCCGGCTGGGCCTTCCGGGCCTACGCGGCCGTCGCGCTGGGCCGCCGTGCCGACCGCCGGGCCGTGACCGCGCTGCGGGGCGCGCTGTGGGACAAGGACGCGGCGGTGCGCGCCGAGGCGGCCAAGGCGCTCGGCGAAATCCGCGACCCCAGGGCCACCGAGGCCCTCATCGCGTCGGTGAGCGACGCCGATCCTGAGGTCCAGGAGGCCGCCGAGACCGCGCTCCGCCGCATCACCGGCGCCAACTTCGCGCGCGACGCAAGGAAGTGGACCGAGTGGTGGGACGAGAATCGCGAGTCGGTCTACGCGCGCGACGCGCGCGAGCGGGGGAAGGAGTGGGAGTGGGACCTCGAGGACGAGGAGAAGGCGCGGCGCATCGAGGAGGAGGCCCCGCCGCGGCCCGTGTCGCGCTTGCAGTCGTTGACTCTGCTGGGCATCCTGCTCGGCGCCGCCGTCCTCCCCATCGCGGCCCTGATGCTTCTGAGGACCTTCCGCCGGCGGCCGGCCTCTGCCCCCACCGGCCAGCAGCCCCGCCGCAAGAGGCCCCTTGACGGGCCGCCCGCCGCCTCGTAGCATGCCCACTGTTTGGAGTGCGGCCTTCAGGCCGTTCGAGCTTCGAGCGGGGAGCCTGGAGCAGGAACGCGATAATCCCCTCTCCCCAGGCTCGAAGCTCGTGGCTCGTGGCTCGTGGCTGCCAGGCTACGGGCTGAAGCCCGCACTCCGAACCTCGAGCGTTTGGAGTGCGGCCTTCAGGCCGTATCTGGAGGCCACGGGCTGAAGCCCGCACTACGAACTTGCCTTGCCTCCCACAAGTTCCGTGAAGGAGAGTGCATGCGCGTTGTCGCCCTCGTGATTGCTCTCGCCGCGGCCTGCGTGGCCCCTGCCGCCGAGGCCCAGCCGAAGGAGCCGGACAAGATCGCCACCGCCGTGCGGAAGGAGGTCGCCTTCTCCATCGCCGCCGGCGAGGGGCGCCACTACGGCCTCACACGCGTCCAGCGCAACGGCAGCGAACTGCCCCCGCCGGCCAACATGAAGCTCGACCCCAAGACCGGCGCCTTCACCTGGACCCCCACGCCCAGCCAGGCCGGCGACTACGAAATCCACTTCCTCATCCAGGACCCCAAAGGCGAGACCACCCGCGCCACGCGCCGCGTCGCCGTCGAGACGCCCCCCGTCGTGCCGCCCAACGACCAGAGCGAGATCGCCAAGCTCCTCCGCCAGTGGCACAAGGAGGGCACGGCAGCCGGCAACGTGGGCGATTTCTACGACAACCGCGACCGCGAGCACTCCGGCCTCAACATGGCCCCCTACCCACAACTCGACAGGGTCGAGTACACCAAGGAGCAGCTCGACCGGCGGATGGACTGGGCGCTCCAGCTCAACTTCCTCTACCCCCACGTCACCTTCGGCAACTCCTCGACCGCCTCGGGCGACCCCAACCTGGGGAGCAACCCGCGCCACGCCTTCCTCGCCCCCGGCGCCCCGCAGATTCTCCACCGGCAGTACACCCGCAACCACCTCTATATCTACCCCGAGCACCGCGACTACGATCCCCGCGGGGAGGGGCTCGGCGACCTCTTCCCCGTGAACACGCCCTACTTCATGATCTCCCAGGGCTCCTCGGGCTCCGACCAGCCGTTCATGCGCGCCGTGCCCTACGCCCTGGCCGCCTTCCGGCCCGAGGTCAAGGAACTGCTCGTCGGACGCGGCCTCCTCATGCCCACCCTCCAAATGGTCTTCCGCATGGCCAACAAGCAGGTCGAGAAGCCCGAGGACTACCTGGCCGGCAAGGCCCACCCCACCGTCTTCCAGGGGGGCGAGGCCAACGCCCTGAGAATGGTCCAGCTCGCCCACGACATCCGCCGCGACAGCGTGCCTCCCATGGTCCAGATCGCCTCCTTCGAGGAGGACCTGGCCCTCAACGGGCAGGACTACTTCGAGGCCCCCGGCCTCGACGAGCGGTTCTTCGACACCCCCGAGGTCATCGCCCGAATCATCCGAGGCACCAAGCAGACCCGCCGCATGCTCGTGAGCGCCAAGGGCAGCTACGACCTCAACAACCGCCCGCTGAAGTTCCACTGGGCAGTCCTTCGCGGCGACGCCGAGCGCATCAAGATCAACCCCGTCGAGAAGGATGGGTCGGTCGCCGAACTCCTCGTCCCCTGGCACGAGCGGCGGCCCATCCTGCCAGGCTCGGCAATGGACTCGAACCGCGTGGACATCGGGGTCTTCGCCCACAACGGCGTCCACTGGTCGCCCCCCGCCTTCATCTGCCTCTACTACCTCGACGACGAGGCCCGCACCTACGACGACCAGGGACGCATCCTCGAAATGTTCTACGGCTACGGCCCCTCCACCATCGGCCACCCGCGAAACCCCCTCCTCGCCCGCGACAAGAACTACGACATCACCGACTGGCCCGCCCTCCTCGCCCTGGTTGTGGGCGGGGCCTCTGCTGTGGGCGGGGCCTCTGCGCCCCGCGAAGCCCCTGTGGGCGGGGCGTCTCTGCCCCGCGAGACCGTTGTGGGCGGGGCGTCCCTGCCCCGCGAACTCTTCGCCAAGCACTTCAAGCCCGAGGAACTCGCCGCGCTGGCACAGGCCGCCAAGGACCTCGACGCCGTCCTCGCCAAGGCCGAGGAGCCGACGAAGAAGCACGACGAAGCCGTCACCGCCCGCGCCAAGTTCAACGCCCCAATTGACGCCGCGAAGAAGAAGGTGGACGAGGCGAAGAAGGCCATCGAGAAGGAGGCGTCCGACGCGAATAAGAAGGCCCTGGCCGACGCCGAGGCCGAACTCAAGGACCTTCAGGCCAAGCAGAAGCAGGCCGACGGCGAGGTCCAGGCCGCCAGGAAGGCCCTCGACGCCGCCCTTCAGCCCACCGCCGCCATCCTCACGGGCGGCCGGTCCGGCCTCGGCGGCTCCGTCAAAGCCCGCCTCGAAGCCGCCCTCAACGCCATCAAGGACGACGTGACGCTCTACGTCACCAACGCGAAAGCCGTCAACGCCCTTGCCGACGCCCTGAAGGACGCCGCGGCGAAGAAGGCATTCCTCGCCGCCCGCGACGAGGCCGTCAAGCTAGGCATCCTGAAGCCCGGTGGCGCAGGCATCTTGCCTGCGGGCCGCCTCACCCGCTTCGAGCGCTCGAAGCTCGAATGGCTCAACATCGCCGCACTCCAACACGTCCTGTGCCCCGGCACCCTCAACTGCCGCT